>QHYS01000040.1 GCA_003223325.1 Acidobacteriota bacterium | reverse complement strand
CGAGTCCAAGGCTTTAGACCAAGAATTGCACTGCTGACGTATCGCAATGCCGCCAGTCGCTCGAATGTCGAGTAGACCCAGCTGTCCAGCGGAACGAATGGAGATCCCATATCTTGCCGATCCCGTTCGCCTCGACGAACCTCTTTCCCTGGGAGATCTCCAACCGTTGCTCCTCCGAGATCAGGATCGTGGTGCGCTCGATAGATCTGCCGACCGATCAGCCATCCAATGGCGCTCCCTACCAGAGCATCCGAAGGCGAGTGATCTTTACCTAGCACAACCGACGCGCTCACGGCCGTGGCAAGTCCGTACGCTAGGGTCTGGGTGATGAAGCCGGGGTATTCGTGGGCGATTACTGTTGCGGCCGACCAAGCCGCTGCGGCATGGTTCGATGGGAATGAGTTGCCGCCCTTAAAGAAATCCAGCCGCCCTTGATCCGCTATCGGGCGCTCCCTGCCGAATGCGTACTTGAGCGCTTGCGTCGTAATCAGACTATCAGCTACGGCCTCGCCCGTGAGAATCCCTGTCTCTCTTTCGTGCTCGTCGTGTGAGATGTAACTCCAAACATAGGCACCAGCGCCAACTCCGACTCGCTCGAGAGCGCATGAACGAAGGAGCGATCGGTGGCGATCGAGAGTGCGGTCACAGTGGCGAAAGGAAAAAGCCACGTGCCGTCGTCCCAACGCAAGTGAAAAGGGCTTGTCCATATGGTCTTCTGGTCGAGAGTGACATTCTTCAACAACGAAAAGCCCACCCGGCTTTGCAAAAATTCCTCGGCGTCATTCAGTTGCTGCTGGGTACCAGTTTGGTCCGGAAAGAGCTGCCCTTCATTCTCCGTAGAGTCTTGTGCCCGCAGGGCTGTTCCTACCATTGCGAGAATGATTAAACCGCAAAACACATTTGTTCCAAGCGTGCGCACGTGCCTCGATTCGACCCTCAGAACCTGGCCGCAATTGCTGCTGATGTACCGATCGAAGATAGCGTTGTCGCTGCCTGCATAATGGTCTTCCACTTTTGGTTTTGCCCAAGCGCCTTCTCCGGAACAACAACCATATCGCCCGGACGTAACGCCGTACCCAGCGGATTCTCAGCGCGAATGACAAAAATGGCCGGCCTGTCTGCAAGCTGGTTGGGACCGCCTGCTTGGGCCAAATACCAGCGCTCATTCCGGCCGGGTCTATAGGTAATTGCCGTTTGGTTGTAGACCGCGCCGTAGACAAGAACAAAGTTGGGGGTTTTGGGAACAAGTAGCGTATCGCCGTTACGGACCACGACGTCGTTCGGGCCGCCTTCCCACTGTTTTGGATTTGAGGAGATGCGCACGACCATTCGGCCAGTGGACGGTCGCTCTTGCAGGCGGCCGAGCATCAGCTCAAGTTGCTGCATGCCATTTT
>QHYS01000039.1 GCA_003223325.1 Acidobacteriota bacterium | reverse complement strand
CGCCAGCGGCCACTACCCACCCGTCTTGAGCTTTCACCTACCGGGTGAGAACAGCCGCATCGGCCCGCCTTTTGTTTTTCCGCATCAGGATTGGCTTCTCGTGCATTTTTTGCACATTTTTGCAGCAAAGAATCGCTCAACCTAGGTCCCACTTTCTTGCCGGGCGGAGCACGGGCCCTCGTGAGTCATCCTAGGCTATACTCCACCTCACAGATGCCGATCCGCATTATCCCCGCCTCATTAGTCATCCTGAGCGCCTTCTTTTCCAGCTTCGCTGCGGCTCCTCGAGGTATCCCGCGAGAACTGGCGAGGCTGCGTGCCGCACAGATCTCCAACGTGAGGTATCGCCTAGCATTTGTGCTGATCCCGAAAGCGGCCACAGCTTCGGGTGACGAAGAAGTGCGTTTCAACCTCAAGGCGCTTGAGCCAGTGCTCCTGGATTTCCGTGACGGCCAGCTACTCAGCGCATCGCTGAACGGTACCGCACTCACGTTGAAACGCGAGAACGGGCACTTGGAACTGCCGAGGGAGAAGCTGCGAGCAGGAGAGAATAGGATCCGCATCCGTTTTGAAGTACCAATTGCGGCCGCGGGAAAACCGCTCACCCGTTTCGACGATCACGACGACAGCAGCGAATATATTTACAGCTTGTTTGTACCCATGGATGCGAGCATGGCCTTTCCGTGTTTCGATCAGCCGGATTTAAAGGGCCGCTTTACCCTGGAACTGACCGCACCGGAGACTTGGACAGTCATTTCGAACACGTCGGTCGAAAGCGTCGCCACTGTTGGCCCAGAGCAAAGGCGCACACGATTCGCTGAGACGCTTCCCATCAGCACCTATCTGTTTGCGCTCGCCGCCGGCCCATTTCGAAAGCTGCTCACATCGTCGGGAACACCAGTTCTCTATGTCCGCAAATCGAAGTTCGAGCGCGCGCAGGCCGAGGCTTCCGAGGTGCAGCAGATCGCGGCTCGCGGCTTGCAATACCTCTCCAATTTTTTCGCCCAGCCGTTCCCATTTACAAAGTATGACATGGTGCTCATTCCCGGTCTGGCCTATGGCGGCATGGAACACGCTGGCGCCACCTTCCTGCGGGAAGAGTCGGTTCTGTTTCGGACCGCACCGGCACACAGCGATCTGCTCAACCGCGACATCCTCGTCCTTCACGAGCTCACGCATCAATGGTTCGGGGATCTGGTGACCATGCGCTGGTTCGACGATCTTTGGTTAAAGGAAGGATTCGCGCAATACATGGCTTATCAGACCCTCGCAACGGTCCGGCCCCAAGAGAACGTCTGGAAGCGGTTTTATGAATCAATCCAGCCGGATGCCTATGTCATTGATTCCACAAAAGGTACGACTCCCATTTATCAGGAGATTCCTAACCTCGAGGATGCGAAATCGGCGTATGGGGCCATCGTTTACTCAAAGGCGCCTGCCGTATTGAAGCAGCTTGCGTTCGTTTTGGGGGCAGAGAAGTTTCGTCAGTCCCTTCAGCTCTATCTGAAGGAGCATGCTTTCGGCAATGCCGAGTGGAATGATTTAGTTCATGCATTCCAACGCGTATCGGGCGAGCCGCTCGACAATTGGGGCGAAATGTGGATTCGGCATCGTGGCATGCCGCAAATGGACGTCTCCTGGTCCTGTGAGGGAGACCATCTGAGTGAGCTTTCACTATCGCAGCACGACGTCTTGGGTTCGGCGGACGTTTGGCCGTTGGCAATGCAACTCGGCCTCAACTACACAAATCACGACCCGGTTTTGATGCGGGTGGACCTGAAGGGCAAAAGCCTCCGAGTTCCGGATTTGCAGGGTAAAGAATGCCCAAGCTTCATTTTTGCGAATGAAGAGGACTATGCCTACGGCCGCTTTCTGCTCGATCCGCGGAGCCGCGAGGGCGTGATCCGCCAACTCGGCGAAATAAGGGACCTGTTTCGTCGCACGCTGCTTTGGGGTTCGTTGTGGGATTCAGTGCGCACCTCTGAGCTAGCCCCGAGCGACTATCTCGCGCTGACGCTGAGACTTCTCCCTGCGGAGCCTGACGAAACGCTCGTGCGCAGCCTGCTTTCGCATTCGGCGACGGCCTTGCACCGTTATGTCAGCCCCGTTACGCGCAGTCAGTACGTCCCGCGATTCGAAACTCTGGCGGCAGACCGCATGTTGCATTCCGCGAATGCGGACTTGCGTATTGTGTGGTTTCGGGGCCTCGAAGCAATCACGGAAACGCCGCAAGGGCTCTCAAGATTGAATGAAATGCTGAGTGGCCAGCTTGCCGTGCCCGGCGTGGAGCTTCGTGCGCTGGACCGATGGAATCTGGTGACGGCGCTGCTGGCCCACGGTGATTCTGAGGCCGTGTCGATCTTCACCGCTGAAAAGCAGCGCGATCCAAGCGGAGATGGGCAAAAATACGCGTATGTCGCGGAAGCCGCACGGCCCGAAGCAGCGATCAAGCTCCAGTATTTCCAAGACTTTTTGCACAATTCCTCGCGTCCGGAAGATTGGATTGAACAGAGCCTTTATGCCTTCAATTATTGGAACGAGTCAGAGCTCACAGCACCTTACCTGAAAGACGCCTTGGAAGCCCTTCCACAGATCAAGGCCGAACGCAAAATTTTCTTTCTCGTAGATTGGTTGACCGCATTCATAGCAGGCCAGCAGTCCCCGGCAGCCCAGGCCGAAGTCTATGCGTACCTGGATTCAGGTGGGATTGATAACGACCTGCGGTTGAAAATCCTACAGGCAGTAGACGAACTCGAAAGAACAATCGCCATCCGTCAGAAATACCCCAACTAGCGTCGTTATGTCCTGATTCTTCGCAGGCACTTGGCAAAACCGGGTGTTTACCTTAGGGTCTTTTCCAAGACTGTCTAACCTGCCTAGGGTGTCGAGTGCCGAGCCGCAAAGTCATAACTTCGGGGGTGGCACAATGCGACTCGAGCAAAACACGGCCTGGAAGTTGCCATGAGGGCCGGATTCGTCCCTCGTTTGGACGACCTCTGCCCCACCAAACTGGCAAATCTGGGATCGCATTGAAGAGTTCTCTTCCGCAACAGGTGGGGCGATTTAGAAACTGCCTATCGGCATTTGGACTGTATGTTTTTACTTCAACCGGTGGAAGGACGATGACCTGAAGCAGTTCTGTGCCGATTTGCAGCGCTTCAGGCCGCAGATTCTTTCGGCTGGCGATGTTCTCCAGTTTTGTAAGCGCCGCCAGACTTGGCCGCCTGCCAGCGGCTGCTAGGCGCCGGCTGCGCATCGGCAGACCGCTCCGGGCAGGCGTGGTCAAAGAGTTTTCGGCGCCCGACTCGAGCGTAAACACACCTGCCTCTGGCAGATCTCGACAACGCCGTTATACTGTGGCCGTTACACATATCACTTACAGTAAGTGACGCTCGGCTTCTTAACCGCCACGTAAATGGTCACGGATCGGCCGCCTCGTAATGGCAAATCGCTGGCTCGGTTTCGCGAGAGCGAACGGTTAACCCACATCGAATTGCCCGTTACTCCGAGGCTTTCACAGCTGGCACAAGTCATCGACTCCGTGATGATAGAGGGGACGCGTGAACAAGTCCGAGGGGCGTGCTCCGAATTTCTAAGTGCAGCCGCCGCCTTTTACAGCGTGCGAGTCCCCGAGGTGCGGGCTCTGGCCGCTCGGCCCCTTCGCGTGCGGGAAGGCGGATGGGCAACGGAGCTTTTCGGCGATTATTCAATTGGGAACATGTTGATCCGCATCTGGACCCGCACTGCCGTGCGTAAGCAGGTTACGTCATTCGGCACGTTCCTGAGCACGCTCTGCCACGAGTTCTGCCATCACCTCGACTGCCAAAAATTCGGTTTTACTCGCTCTCCGCACACGCGGGGATTTTATGAGCGAGCCGCCGTGCTTTACCACCATGCGCGTGGCACTCCGATCAAAAAGTTATTCTGGATAGAAATGCCGGGCGGGCGCTGGCGAATCGATTGGCGCCGAACCAATGCGATGCAGGAGACCGCAGATCAAATCTTGCGTTTTAGATCGCGCTCGTATTCAGGGAAGTAACGGCCGATGAGCGGCAAATCAAATTCCGGCAGAATGGATTGTTGGGGTTCCCGCGCCAAAAGGAATTCGAACGATCGCCTGATCAGTTCAGAAGGTCCGATTCTTCCCCCGCTGAGCCTGAGATAGTCACTTTGAGCGAGCGTGACACGGTGGGTTGATTCACTCCCTGTCTCCGATTACGAGGACGCGAAACTCGCCCTCCTTCAACTTTTCTACTTCAATTCGCGCCGCCATGAAGCCCTTTCTGCACTATTCCAAGCCATTACCTAAGACGCCCTTCGCGATCAATTCTTTATGTTCCTCATCATCGTGGCTGGCGATGATGAAAAGGTTCTTTTCCTTTCGGTAGAGTTCGTTTAGCCATTTCAGTTGGGCCAGAAGCAAGACCTCCTCTTCTTGAATCCAGGGTGCAGCTTTGCCTTTGATCAATCGTACGCTGTCCATATGCCAAGCGGTGTCGGCGATGAACAGATACTCTCGGCCAGACTCCAGAGCGACATAAACCATCTGTGAACCGGGAGTATGACCAGGCGCCTTGATTAGCGCGATGCCCGGCCCGAAGGACAGATATTTCTCGTAATCGACCACGTTATAGCGGCTGGCCATGTCCGGGGTGATTTTGATTTCCGGCATTTGCGGATTTGTTTGAAGCGCCTCAACCTGAGCGCGGGTGAGCAGCGTTTTCGGTGCAAGCTCGGCTGCGAACGGCGGGCGAATCACGCCGGCGACGTGATCACCATGTTCGTGAGTGATGATGATGGCTCTAGAGCTGCGAAGCGCCCGCTCGACTTGTTTTGCTGCGTCCGGGTAATACGGCTCGATGACTCCGCGCCCGAAGAACCGATGCACCTGCTCGTCCATCCCGGAATCGATCATCACCGTGCCATCCGCGTACGCGACCTGAAATACCGTGCGAGCCTGGACGCTGGGCTCATCGGGAGCTCCTTGCACTGAAAACTTCTTCGATCGGCGGCTTTCCGCGAATTTCAAGACGTTAACGCGTAACGCGCGCCGGCCGGGAATCATAGCTGCTACTTGGCGTATTTGATCGAGTTGCACCGACCAAGCCGAATCGGCGGGTTGCTTTTGCACGGATTGCGCGTACGAGGGCAATGCCGCGGCAGTAGCAAGCAAGAGCGACCAGCAAACCTCACCGATGGTTTTCATCTGATTCTGGTCCATAGTAACAGCTAATGACGCCGACACTTCGCGCCCAAACTCAACCGTCTGAATTTCGGTTCGCGCTCTGCAAATTGGTCTCAGAAGTGCGTCGGTATGCGATAATCGCCACGCAAGATCTGCCCCCATAAACCCTAGCGCGAGGCAGTATGAGTTTGCGGGCGGCCGTGACGATCACCGTGCCTGAAGTCTTTCGCTGGCGCCACAGCAGTGCCACCCAGAGAAACACGCTCGTCGCCACTTTTCTCGGCTGGATGCTCAATGCTTTTGACGTGATGCTCTATTCGCTGATCATTACGCGTCTGATGAGCGTCTTCCGCATGGACGAAGCCACTGCCGGTCTGTTGAACGCGCTAACTCTGGCCGCTTCCGCGGTCGGCACGCTTCTATTCGGTTCGCTGGCCGATCGTTTCGGGCGCCGCCGCATGCTGAACTACAGCATCATTACCTACTCGGTTTTTACCTTCGCTTGCGGGCTGGCGAGTTCGGTAGCGATGCTCGCTCTGCTGCGATTCCTGGTGGGCGTGGGCATGGGCGGCGAATGGAATTGCGGGGCAGCATTAGTCGCGGAAGCCTGGCCCACGAAATGGCGGGGGCGCGCCATGGGAATTGTCCTCAGCGGCTGGGCCGTGGGCTACGCGCTGGCAGCGATGGTCTCCGGCGTGATTCTGACGTACGCGGGGTGGCGCTGGGTGTTTTTTGCCGGTCTTTTGCCTGTGCTGTTGACTTCCTGGATTCGGCGCAAGGTTCCGGAACCTGCGATTTGGGAACATTCACGGGCAAGCGCTGTTTCATCGGCAGAAAAGAAAGCGCTCTGGCGCGCCGCTCAGCCGCGACTGGTTGCGCTGCTGATCATGAACACCTTCGGCATGTTTGCGTGGTGGGGTTTGTTCAGCTGGGTTCCGGCTTACCTTGTCCTGCCTTCCTCGCAGGGCGGCCGAGATTTTCAGATGGTGGGCATGACAACCCTTATGATCGTCCTGAATCTTGCAGGCATGCTGCCTGGATATCTGTCCTTCGGTGTTTTTGCCGACCGCTTCGGGCGAAAGCGCTCGGTGATCTTCTATCTCGTTGCGGCTGCGCTACTGGTTCCATTCTTTGCAGCCGCGCGGGAACCAATGGTCATTGTCGTGGCCGGCTGCATTGCCGCTTTTTTCGGAACCGGATTCTTTGCGGGTTCGGGGACGCTAGGGAACGAACTTTTTCCCACGCCGATTCGTGCGACAGCTTTGGGCTTGACGTATAACCTGGCGCGCGGACTCAGCGCACTTGCGCCGTGGGTGATTGGCAGGTTGGGCGAGACGCACGGACTTTCCTGGGCGTTTCTGGCCTGCGGCGTGGCCTACGGCGCGGCCGCCTTGAGTGGGCTATGGGTGCCAGAGACGCGCGGCCTGGAGTTGAGCTGAATCGCGGCAAAGAAGTCGCCGGTCTCAGGACGCGGTCACCAGCGGGCCAAGGGCAAGACCTGCATCTGTTAGGCGTTGTACGACTGCGGCCGCGATCTTCACGGCTCCCGGAGTGTCTCCGTGGATGCAAATCGTCTGTGCCTCGACTCGAATTTCGGTGCCGTCTCCGGCAATGACGATGCCGTTTGCAGCAATACGCAATGCCTGGGCGGCAGCTTCAGCCGTATCGAGAATTAACGCATCGGCGAATTTACGCGATCGCAGTGAGCCTTGTAGATCATATCGCCGATCCGCAAAAGCCTCCGCCGCGACGGCAAAGCCGGCGCCGCGAAAAACACCGAGCATCGGCGATCCTGCCAGGCCCACGAGGATTACATCGCGTCGCCATCGCGCAACGCCATTGGCTATGGCTGCGGCGATCACCGCATCTCGGGCAGCCTGGTGGTATAGCGCTCCGTGAGCTTTAACGTGTGAAATGCGGGCGCCGTATTCCTCAGCGATTTCGGCGAGCTTCGACACCTGTTCAAAGACGGTCTCCGCGATAGCATCCGGCGATAGATCTAATTCCAGGCGGCCGAAGTTGGCACGATCGGCATAGCCTGGATGGGCGCCAACCGCCAGCTTTCTTCGAAGCGCCTGCTCAACGGTTATTCTCATCGTGTTTTCATCGCCGGCATGACCCCCGCAAGCGATGTTCACGGAGGTCAGACAGGCCATGAGCGCTTCCTGCGTGCCGTCGGCTACGGCCTCAGGCACTTCGCCCATATCGCAATTCAAATCGATGGATTGCATTCCTGAAGGAGCTCCTTTGATGCCAATATCGCTTCTTGGCGAATGAGCAAAGAACGAGCCTCCTTCAATCCAATTCGCTCGAAATGGATCTCGTCACGCGGACGAAACTGTCCAACCGAGTGCAGGTCAGCCGCAATTACGTTGGCTATTTTAGGATAGCCGCCGGTCGTCTGCTGTTCGACAAAGAGAATGATCGGCTGGCCCAAAGGAGGTACTTGAACAGCGCCGAGCGACACGCCTTCTGTGATCATTTCGCGGGAAGGGTTGGCGGGAATTCGACGGCCTTCGAGACGAATGCCCATGCGATTGGCTTGTTCGGTTATGCGAAAGGTGCTCTCGCAAAATATTTTCCAGGAGGCGTTGGCGAACCAATCGCTTTGCGGCCCATCGGTAACTCGGATGATCTTGCGGGGCTCGAAGCTTTGGAGCACTTTCGGCGAGAGCGTCCTCTTTCGAAAGTGAGCATTGGGCGGGCCGAGGTCGAGTCGGTCGCCCCTACGCAAGGCTCTGCCCTCGAAGCCACCAAGGCCACTCAGCACATGAGTTGAAGCACTGCCCAAGAAGGGTGCCACGGCAATTCCACCGTGAATACATAGATAAGCGCGTGCCCCGGAACGCGAAGGGCCAAGCGTTACCGTTTGTCCCTTCTGGATCTCGATCGAGGTCCACATTGGCAGTGGGACGTTATCTACGGACGGACCGAAATCTGCTCCCGTCACCGCAATCGCTGCGGCACGTTCGAAGGTAAACGAACCACCGACGAGTGTCATCTCCAACGCCGCTGCCCCGTCAGGATTGCCCACCAGCCGATTGCCAATGCGCAGCGAGATGGCATCAGCCGCTCCCGAAGCGGACACACCGATCGGGCCAAACCCCTCGCGACCCAAGTCTTGTATCGTCGCGAATAGGCCAGGGACCTGCACTAGGATCCCGCTCATCTGCTGCTGAACTCCGCGAACTCCTCTTTCGAAATGGGCCGAAATCGCACATGATCGCCGATTTGTAATAGATTCATCCGCGGCTGATCACGCCGAAACATCGCTACGGGTGTACGGCCAATCAATCTCCAGCCGCCCGGTGTGGCGAACGGATACACCGCGGTTTGATTCCCGCCGATTCCTACGCTGCCTTGCGGTACCTTTGCCCGCGGTGTCTCCAGTCGCGGGAAGGCAAGTGCCTCCGGCAATCCGCCCAGATAGGCGAAGCCGGGTGCGAATCCGAGGAAATAAACGACATAAATCGGCGAAGAATGTAACGCGATGGCCTGTGCGGGGGTCATGTCGAGCCTGGCGGCCATATCGTTGAGGTCGGGTCCGAATTCGCCGCCGTAGCACACCGGAATCTCGACGTGCTGCGGCTTCGCAAGTGGCTCTCGCTGCAGCCGGGCGAGGTAGGGGGCCAGCCTCGTTTGCAATTCGTGATGATCGAGTCTAAGAGGATCAAACTTGATCAGCAGTGAGCAATAGGCGGGATGGAGATTACGAATCTCGTCGATGGGTTTAGATTGCAGCAGTCGAAGCAGCTTCAGCACGCTGCGATGATTTTCGAGCGTGATTTGGTGGCCGAAGGAAACAAGAAGTGACTGGTCGCTTGCCGCTCGAAACTGCGCCTCACCCGCTGCCAATTTGGAAGTCTTCGATTTCCGCATACCGCGGTCAGTATACGGCTGGCGGCCTGCCTTAAACTTACACTCCCTTTCACCGATTCCCCGGGAAGTCCGTGAGACCTTAGAAATCGAAGGTGAGTTTCGAGGAATTTATGAGCGAGAACGTGCGCGAACCTAAAAGTGCTAAGATTGCCGCGCCGCAAGCGGCTGTTGAGTGCCTGCGGGTGCGTTTCGCGGCAGTCGCCGCATACTGGCAGAGATCATGACAACAGAACTGCTGCCGACCACTCTCGTAGGTTCATACCCGCAACCCGACTGGTTGATCGATCGGCAGAAACTCGCGGGGCGCTTCCCCCCGCGCGTGCGCGTGAACGAATTATGGCGTGTTGCGCCGGAATGGCTCGAACAAGCCCAGGATGATGCCACAATCCTGGCGATCCGGGATGAGGAACGCGCGGGCCTCGACATCATCACCGACGGTGAGGTCCGACGCGAAAGTTATTCGAACCGTTTTGCCACCACCCTCGAAGGAGTGGACATTGATCATCCCGGGACTGCGCTCGACCGCAGCGGTCATCCTAATCCTGTGCCGCGAGTCATCGGCAAGATTCGCCGGAAGCATCCAATCGAAGTCCGGGATCTGCAATTCTTGCGGGCCAATACGAACCACAAGGTCAAAATCACGATTCCCGGCGCGTTCACCATGACGCAGCAGGCGCAGAACGAGTACTACTCGTCGGAAGAAGAACTGGCCATGGATTACGCCGCGGCTGTAAACGAGGAGATGAAGGACCTTTTTGCCGCCGGCGCTGACGTAGTGCAGATGGATGAACCTTACATGCAAGCGCGTGCGGAGAAGGCCCGCCAGTATGGGATCAAAGTGCTGAATCGGGCGCTCGATGGCGTGAAGGGCACGACCGCCGTGCATATCTGTTTCGGATATGCGGCGATCATTCACGAGCGGCCTTTGGGATATTCCTTCCTTGCGGAATTTGCCGAAGCTCGAGTGGATCAAGTTTCCATCGAGACGGCTCAATCGTCGCTGGATTGCTCCATTCTCCGGAAATTACGCGGCAAGACAATCGTCTTGGGCGTGCTCGACCTTTCCACGCATCAGGTGGAAACGCCGGAAATTGTTGCTGGTCGTATCCGGCGAGCGCTTCCTTTCGTCAGCCTAGACCGCCTGGTGGTGGCGCCAGATTGCGGGATGAAGTATCTGCCTCGCGACATTGCTTTCCGCAAACTACAGGCCATGGTCGAAGGCGCCAAGCTGGTCCGCGAGGATTATCGTGCGAGGGGCACGGCTCGTTAACTTTCGTGCCTCCCAATTCTCAAAATGACGCGCAGGTTTTCGTGTGAAAAAATACGACGCCATCGTGATTGGCTCCGGACAGGGGGGTAATCCGCTTTCCTATGCCCTCGCGGAACACGGCTGGACCGTAGCTCTCGTCGAGAAGTCGCACTTGGGCGGCACCTGCATTAACACCGGCTGTACACCGACAAAAACCATGATCGCCTCGGCTCAGGTGGCACATTTTGCGCGGAATGCCGCGCATTGGGGAGTGCGAACAAGCCGCATAGAAGTGGATCTCTCTTTTGTGGTCGACCGCAAGAATGCAGTTGTGCAGCGATTCCGCGGAAACCATGAGCGCAACGTGGCCCGGCATCCCAACCTGCGCCTCTTTCGCGGCCACGCCCGTTTCTTATCTTCACGCCAGGTGCAAGTCGATGATGAGGTCTTCGAGAGCGAGCGGATTTTCATCGATACAGGAACGCGTCCACATCCTCCAAATATTGCTGGCCTGGATTCCGTCGACTATCTGACAAACGAATCGCTCATGGAAATACGCGAGGTCCCCGAGCACCTGCTTATCCTCGGCGGCGGATATGTTGGCCTGGAGTTCGGCCAGATGTTTCGGCGCTTCGGAAGCTCGGTGACCATCGTCCAGCGCGGGCCGCAGATATTGCAGGGCGAAGATGCAGACATCGCGGACGAATTGGAGAAGGCGCTCGAAAATGAGGGTGTTGAATTTCGGCTGAATGCGAATCCCATCCGGGTCGAGAAGCGTGAGGGAAAGATTGCCCGGACGATCGCTGCCGGAGGCGGCAACGAGACGATCACTGGCTCTCACCTGCTAACCGCCACCGGCCGCCGGCCGAATACAGATGATCTTGGGCTTGATAAGGCGGGAGTGGAGCTGGATGCCCGCGCCTATATAAAAGTGAATTCGCGGCTGGAGACCAGTGTTGCCGGAATCTGGGCGCTCGGTGACGTTAAAGGTGGACCGGCCTTCACGCACATTTCCTATAATGATTACCAGGTTATTTTCGGCAATCTGCTAGAGCAAAAGGACCTGAGCATCACAAGCCGTTATGTGCCTTATGCTCTCTTTACGGATCCGCAGCTTGGCCGTGTCGGCATGACGGAGAAAGACGCTCGCGGCTGTGGTCAAACGCTGAAGATCGGCTCCTATGCAATGTCTAGCGTCGCGCGTGCTATCGAACGAGGCGAAACCGCCGGGTTGATGAAGCTGATCGTCAATGCGGAAACGGATCGAATTCTCGGAGCTGCCATCCTGAGCAGCGAGGGCGGAGAACTCGTGCAAATCCTCGGCACGTTGATGCTCGCCGGCGCGCCATACACGGTGCTCAAAAGCGCGGTCTACATCCATCCGACGCTTGCCGAGGGTTTCTTCGGTTTGATGGAGTCGGTCAAACCCGTACCCGAGCTACTGCTGATGCGAGAGCCGGCCCCGAAACCGTGATAGCCGCGCTCGCAGATCATCGGCGTTCAATCCCGCCGATTCGCAGGCCCGTGCAAAATCCTTATGGTCATTGAAAATGTAGTGCTCGGCCTGGCGCTTTCGCCGGAGGGGCCCAGACATCCAATCTTCGATCGCTCTCACAACAACCGCTCGCCAAAGCCGTACTTCGCCGGCCGTTTCCTCTGCCCCTACGATCTCGCGCTCGACGCTGTTCTCAAACATTTCCTTTTCTCCTTTCTTTGCGGTGCGTTGCCGAGAATCCAGCAGCAAGGGAATGGCCATAGTCGCTACTCGCTACTACTTGAAAATAAAGGTGATAGAGCTTCGCTGAGCGCGGCACGGCAGCGGACTGTTCCAAGACGCGTCGGAGTGTTCCAATAGGAAACCGCCAGATTCGAAGACGAGTAGCCGTTCGCACGGCGATTACCTCCGTCCGGAGCTTGCTGGCGGCCGATGACGCAACCCGCCGGTGGATCGGTTGCCTGTGCTATTGGGAAAGGATTTTCTCGATTTGTCTCATGTGATTGAGGTCATGGCCGGCAGAGAGCTTGGCGATAGTCTCAATCGATTCCTCGCCGCGCTCGGCATGCATGCCATGATATTTCCATTGCCCAGGAGAGAGCGATTTCAGCAGATCAAGATTCGCTTTGCGGAAAGCAATAAAGCGTTCGAGCGATCTTCGGGGGTCCGATTTGCCATAGCTCATGGCTTGCGCCCATTTATCTTGATCGAACGCCTGAATGGGGGTGCCGGGAGCACCTAGGATCGCCCGAATCCGGTAGCTAACCACAACCTCGGTGTCCGCCAGGTGGGCCAGGATCTCGGAAATCGACCATTTGCCAGGCGCCGGCTGCTTACGCAATTTTGACGCCGAGGCACGCGAAATCAGGCGCCCGAGCTTCTTGGCTGTCGCCGCCTGAACCTTCACCGGATCGTTCTGAGCCAGATAACCGAAAATACGCTGCTTATATTCTTGTGCTGTCTCCTGCATTTTCTTTCTCCTGATGTACGCAGTTGTGGAATCTGGCCTGCCAAGATCGAGCATTGTAACGTATCCCGTTTCGATGGAGTAATGTCTAGCTCGTTCTGCACTCGGGCCAACATCTCCAATATGTTCGTCCCCCTGATGCTGCAACGGGCCGATCGAGCAATGGGCGATGTGATATAAAGACAAGAGCGTTTTATCTTGTTTCGAGGGTGAAATGATTCATACGGGCCGCCACTTCCTCCAGATTCCAGGTCCTACAAACGTTCCCGATCGAGTCCTGCGAGCAATCGATCGGCCGGTGATTGATCACCGCGGACCGGAGTTTGCCGAGCTGGGTCTTGCGGTCCTCTCTGGTCTTCGCGAGATTTTTCAAACCAGTGGCCACGTCATTGTATATCCCTCATCGGGAACCGGAGCCATTGAGGCGGCTCTAGTGAACACGCTTTCGCCCGGTGATCGAGTGATCATTTTTGAGACGGGCCAGTTCTCTTACATCTGGTGGCAAATGGGGGAACGGCTAGGTCTCCAAATCGATTATGTTCCCGGAAATTGGCGCCGAGGAGCTTCCGCCGCCGAACTCGAAGCTCGGCTGACCTCAGATGCGCGGCATGTGGTTAAGGCGGTGGTGGTCGTTCACAACGAAACCTCGACCGGCGTTACCAGTCGCTTATCGGAACTCCGCCGCGTCATGAACCGGCTGAGGCATCCAGCTCTACTGATTGTGGACGCAATCTCATCCTTGGGCTCTATTGACTACCGAATGGACGAATGGGAAGTGGATGTCACCGTGTGCGGTTCGCAGAAGGGACTCATGGTGCCGCCGGGCCTCGGGTTCAACGCGGTTTCCGAAAAAGCGCTCGCCGCGAATAGGAATGCCAAATTACCGCGCTCCTACTGGGACTGGCAGGATATGCTCGAGAACAACCAGCGCGGTTTTTTCCCTTACACCCCTGCCACAAACCTTCTTTTCGGCTTGCGCGAGGCGCTAAAAGTGATGAAGGAGGAGGGCTTGGAAAACATCTTTCGTCGGCACATCCGGCATGGCCAAGCCACGCGCGCCGCCGTACGCGCCTGGGGGCTTGAAATCGTTTGCGAGGAGCCGCTGGAATATTCCCATTCCATGACGGCCGTATTCACGCCAGAGGGCCACGATGCGGACCGGCTGCGCAAAATCATTCTCCAAAATTTCGATATGTCTCTGGGCGCCGGATTAGGCAAACTCGCCGGCAGAGCTTTTCGTGTCGGCCACCTTGGCAGTTTCAATGACCTTATGCTCGCCGGAACTCTGAGCGGAGTCGAAATGGGCCTCCGGCTTGCGGGCATCCCGCACAAAGAAGGCGGCGTGATGGCTGCGCTTGATAGCCTTACGCCGGCGGCTAAGGTGATCGAGCCCGCGAAAGTGGCGCGATAGCCCGTTTTCAGAAATCAGCGCAGCGTCCCATCTTCGGAGGCAACGTGCACACCCCACAAGCGGAAGCCGCGCCACACGGAAAAGGCATTCCGGCTACAACGGTGGTCCTCATTTTGCTTTGCCTGATGTATGCCATCAATTACATCGTCAGAGTAAACGTAAGCACAGCGGCCGCCGCGTTCAAAGACGAGCTGCATCTGAACAATACTGATTTAGGTTGGATCTTCTCAGCATTTGCTTATCCTTACCTTCTTTTCCAAATCGTCAGCGGCTGGGTGAGTGATCGTGTGGGACCGCGCCTGGCGCTCACGGTCTGCGCGGTGATCTGGTCCGTCGCGACTGTATTCATGGGCTTGGCGAGCGGCATGTCAGCGATGGTCTATGGTCGCGTGATGCTGGGCATTGGTGTCTCCGCTTTGCCGACGGCTACACGCGCGATGTCGGCTTGGATGCCCGAGGGCAAGCGCGCGTTCGCGCAGGGGATCACGCACTCGGCGGCCCGGGTTGGAAATATGCTCACGCCGCCGCTAGTGGCCTGGTTGATTGCGCTGGTGGCCTGGCGCGGTTCGTTCGTTGTCCTTGGAATCGCAAGCCTCAGTTGGGCCATCCTGTGGGGTTGGTATTTTCGTGATAACCCCGCGGAACATCCGGCGATCACGGCTGCGGAGATCGAAATGCTCCCCAAGGCGCGCTCGCGGAAAGCATATCAGACCGAGCCGGTTCCTTTTTTTCGGCTGGCCCGCCGCATGGCTTTAGTGACCGTGGTCTATTTCTGCTACGGCTGGACGCTGTGGTTTTTCCTAGCGTGGATACCCCAGTATTTTCTGCACAGTTACAAGCTACGCCTGAGCAACTCGTCCCTGTTCGCTGCGGGTGTTTTTCTCGGCGGCGTGCTGGGCGACGTTTTGGGCGGCGTCGTCAGCGACCGCATTTTTGAAAGGACGGGCGATCGTAAGAAAGCACGGCGCAACCTGGTCGTCTTCGGATTTCTTTGCTCGCTGGTGATGATGATCCCGATTATCCTTCTTCATAATTTGACTTCCGCGGCCATTTTCTTGAGCCTGGCCTTCTTTTTCGCAGAATTTACCGTAGCTCCGATGTGGGCGATTCCGATGGATATCGCTCCGAAGTTCTCCGGCTTTGCCAGTGGTTTTATGAATTCCGGATCGGCCTTGGCGGCGATCATCTCGCCAGTTTTGGCAGGCATGATTATTGATCGGACGGGTAACTGGGAGTTGCCTTTCGTGGGCAGCATTGCCCTGCTGCTGTTTGGATCGATACTGGCGCTGTGGATGAAAATCGAGGAAATGCCCTCCGAGCCTAGTGCCAGCGCGAAGGCCGCCGTACAGCCGGCCGTCTCGTCATGAAATCTGTGATCTCGGGCTCCCAAACATCTTTGCAGTCGATCGCTTCGTTGCCGCTCAGCTCCCATGGCAAACCTGTGGATTCGTTTGCCCCGGCGGTAGAGCTCGAGAAGGAGCTGCAAAAAACGGTCAAGGGAGAAGTCCGCTTCGACCGTGGCAGTCGCGCGCTGTACGCCGCGGATGCCTCCAACTATCGTCAAATTCCCATTGGCCTCGTGGTTCCACGTGATGATGATGATGTGATCGCCTGCGTCGTCGCATGCAAGAAGTATGGCGCGCCGGTTTTGCCCCGCGGAGCCGGCACGAGCCTTGCGGGCCAGTGTTGCAATGTCGCGGTTGTGCTGGATTTCACCAAATACATGAATCGAATTTTGGACCTTGATCCGAACGCCCGCGTTGCCCGTGTTCAGCCGGGAGTTGTTCTGGACCGCCTGCGTGAGCGCGCCGAAAATCACCATCTGACGTTTGGCCCCGATCCTTCCACCCACAGCCGATGCACGCTGGGCGGAATGATTGGGAACAATTCCTGCGGGACTCATTCCTTACTTGCCGGTAAGACTGTCGACAACGTCGAAGAACTCGGCGTTCTGCTTTACGATGGCACGCAATTGACCGTTGGCGCGGCCTCGGAAGACGAACTGAATTCCCTTATTGCTCGAGGTGGCCGCCGCGGAGAGATCTATGCAAAGCTCCGAACCATTCGAGATCAATACGGCCCTCTCATCCGTACGCGTTATCCCAAGATTCCCCGGCGCGTTTCTGGCTACAACCTGGACCAGCTTCTTCCGGAGAACGGTTTCCACGTGGCCCGGGCGCTCGTGGGCACCGAAGGCACGTGCGTCACCGTGCTCGAAGCCAAACTCCGGCTGATTCACAGCCCCCAGCACAGGACGTTGGTTGGATTGGGCTACCCGGACGTCTTCATGGCCGCCGAACAGGTGCCCGCGATCCTGGAATTTGGCCCGATTGGACTCGAAGGATTTGAGGGTCGCATCGTTGACGGGCTCCGCAAGAAAGGCACACCCCATCTCGAACTGCTTCCCGAGGGAAGAGGAATCTTGCTGGTCGAATTTGGATGCGATCACCCAGATCAGGCTCAGGCGCTGGCTCTCAAACTTGCCGATCGATTTAGACGATCCCCGGAAAGACCAGACATCCGTCGATATAGCGATAGCGAGGCCAAGTGGGTTTGGAAGATTCGCGAATCCGGCGCGCGCGCAGCGGCGGCGGCGCCCGGGGCACCTCCTGAATGGGAAGGTTGGGACGATGCCGCGGTGGCTCCGGAAAAAGTGAGCGGCTATCTCCGCGATATCCGCAAGCTTCTCGACGAATACAACTATCATGCCGCTTTCTACGGACACTTCGGCCATGGCTGCATCCACATGCGGGTCAGTTTCGATCTGGAGAGCGAAACCGGCATTCGCAACTACGGGGAATTCGTGGAACGCGCTGCGGATCTCGTGGTCAGCTACGGCGGCTCGCTTTCCGGCGAGCATGGAGATGGGCAGTCGCGTGGCGCATTGTTGCCGAAGATGTTTGGGCCGGAATTGGTAAGGGCTTTTGGCGAGTTCAAAGCTGCTTGGGATCCGGACAATAAGATGAATCCCAACAAGGTCGTGAATGCCTATTTGCCGACCGAAAATCTGCGCTTAGGGGCGGACTACAAGCCCTACGATTCGAAAACTCATTTTCACTTCCCGGATGACGGCGGTTCCTTTGCCAAAGCCACGGTGCGTTGCGTGGGTCTCGGCGAATGCCGGAAAACACACGCTGGCGCCATGTGCCCCAGCTACATGGTGACGCTGGAGGAGCAGCACAGCACTCGTGGGCGCGCTCACATGCTTTTTGAGCTGCTGCAGGGCGAAGTAGTCCGCGACGCTTGGCGGGATGAACACGTCAGGAAGGCATTGGATCTCTGCCTTTCCTGTAAGGCTTGTAAATCGGAATGCCCCACGAACGTGGATATCGCCACTTATCGCGCCGAATTCCTTTCGCATTATTACGAGGGCAGGACTCGGCCATTGAACGCCCACTTTTTCGGCCGCATCGACCGCTGGGCGCAGCTTGCCTCACTCGCTCCGCGCACTACAAACTTCTTTAGCCATGCACCGGGTTTCGACCACGTGCTTCGTTTGTTGTTGGGCCTTCCGAATGAGAGAGAGATGCCACGGTTCGCAACCCGCACGTTTCAAAGATGGGCCCGATCTCGGAAAGTCTCGGTGCCGCAAGCGTCAAACTCCCAAACTTCAACTACGATCGCTCATAAGCGCAAGGTCATATTGTGGCCCGATACTTTTACCAACCATTTTCATCCTGGGATCGGCCAGGCGGCCCTGGAGGTTCTGGAGGGAGCTGGATTTGAGGTGACCGTCCCACAGTTGCCCCTGTGCTGTGGACGCCCGCTCTATGATTTTGGGATGCTCGACCGCGCCAAGAAATATCTCGTCCGGATCATGCAGTTGTTGGGAGCTGAAATCGATTCGGGTTTGCCGATCGTTGTACTCGAGCCGAGTTGTGCCTCGGTCTTTCGAGATGAGTTGCGCGGTCTGTTTCCGAGAGAGGCCCGGGCCGCGCGATTACGCCAACAGACTTTCCTGCTGAGTGAGTTCTTGCACTCCCATGCAGCCGGCTATACAGCTCCCAAGCTTCACCGAAAGGTGCTGCTGCATGGACATTGTCACCACAAATCCCTGATGACTCTGAGCGATGAAGAAGGCCTGCTGCGGAGCATGAGCGTCGAATTGGAGTCTCTCGACTCGGGCTGCTGCGGAATGGCCGGCGCATTTGGATTCGAGCGCGAGAAATACGAAATCTCCCGCGCGGTAGGAGAAAGGGTGCTTTTGCCCGCGGTAAGAGCAGCCGCGCCCGAAACCCTCATCGTCTCGGATGGCTTCAGTTGCCGCGAGCAGATCGCGCAGCTTACGGGCCGAAAAGCTCTCCACTTGGCCGAGATATTGAAGCTGGCAGCGACGCAGTCGACGTCCAACAAGCCCTAAAGCCTAGACAGAGATTACGCGCACGCCGGCACATTCTCAGCCCGCGCCCGCCTCAGTTCGCAGACTGATGGGTGCGGAGCTCCAAGGGCCGAAGGTGTAAGTCCCAGATGGACGCTCGGCTTGAGCACGGGAATACAACCGAATTCGAGAATTGAGCTTGCGCGAGATCTCGAAAAGCTCTGCGCGCCGAGACCCCCAATTCCGGTGGGCTCGCTGGCTGTGGCCTCCGTACTCGCATTACTCTGGTCCTTCGCATTGACCGGATTGCCGCCGGCCGAACCCGCCGCTGCAATCGTTGGTACGGATGCCGCCAGAGCGTCGATTTGTCCTCTCAGTCCGCCCGCCTGGCCCCCGCCCGCGCCGGCAACGAATTCAACCATGTTGTGAATGGCGTCCTTGCGAGTCTTCGCGAGATCCAGTTCGCCCTGAACATCTACTATCTGCGATTGCAAAAGCTCACGCTGCCGGGCGGTAGCCGTCGCCAGTTTCTGTTTCAGCGAATTCAGCTCCGATTCTGTCTTTTTGACCTCCTCATCGGCCGCCTGCTCGGTCTTCAGAAGCGACTGTTGTTGTGGCGTGCCTCCATTGTGGGCTTGAAACGGGCTCGAGCCATGGCTGCCGGCGAGGGCATCAGCTTCCGCCCTCGCGAAATCAAAACTGAGGCGCACAATCTGATCCGCAATCTGGCGATTTTCGCTCACTAAAGTCACTTCGCTCGGATCGTTAGCGATTTGTTGACAGAGGGTCATTTGCCGGTACCACGTCAGTGTCTCGTCGAGGAAGGGGATGATACGAGCCGCATCCAAGGGCGAATGGGCCCTGTCTTGTGCGGGTGCTGGATTCTGTGCAAAGGCCAAAGCACACATTGACCCCGCAATCGAAAGCGCAAGCGTGACGTCACAGAGAATCGCTTTCCTAAAGCGCTCCGGATGGCGGCGCCATTTGGACCAGTTAACCAGCGGCGAGCAAAGGTGCAAGTGCAACTCCATGGCTACCAACTTTGCGGGACTACCGTTGGATTATTCTACCTTCTTTGCGGTGGCCTGGAGGAGATGGCGAAGTGAGCTTTGCACGCAAAGCGAAGCAAAAGACTCATTTCTCGCTGCCCGTGAGTGTACGAGCTGCCATCGAATCCGTCTTGACTTTCCGGCGGAGCACATGGAGAAAGCGCTCGCCGGTCTCGGCCAACCGTTGCTCGAGCCTTTGGGTACAATCGCAGGTACTGCAGGCCCAAGGTTCACTCCCATTTTCATCCCGGCAGCGGCGACGATCGTGGGCGTCCTGTACGCGGGTGAGGTCGAAATATTCCTCCCAGTAGGGCCGCTCTTCCAGTAGCGGGCTCGGGCAATAACACACCTCAACCCAGCAGGTAGTCTCGTCTCCGCACTGCCGTGCGTCCTTCATGTTGCGCAGATACTCGCCCTCGGCTACCGAGCCGCGACCGAGAGTGCACCTCTCGATCGCTTCCAACAGATCCGCCTCTCGACCGGGCTTAACTCGCCCACGCACTAGATAACGCATGTTCGCATTATATCGCGGACGTACTCGAACTGCCTCTTCCTGCATCAAACCGAGTGATACAGTCGAGCGGGAAGATTCGTATGCCTAAGAGTCGAGCAGAAGTAAGAATTCCGATGCAGGTGGAGACGGAGTTGCGCATCCGCAATAGGCGACATTATTGTGGAGAATCCTGAGTTGGAACTGGCCGCGGATATCGCCGCGGCTGATTCCGTTTTGTCTTATCGTTTCGATCCAGAAGTGGGCGAACACGTCCTGCGTCTGCTGGACCCTGTAGCGGAGCGGGCTCTTCGACCTAGCCGGAAGGCTGTTAGCCAAGGTTGAACTAACCCCGCCTTCGCAGCATGAATCCTAAATTCGCTTCCAACCCGCAGCCCTTCTTTTTCGTCTAAACTGCCTTAAACAATGTGTCATGGCAGGTCAAACGCACGAATGAGCTTCTCTGCACAGCCGCTGGATATTTTTATTATCGGTGGCGGGCCGGCCGGTCTTGGCACTGCAATTGTAGCCGCGCAGCATGGTCTGGGTGTCGCCGTAGCGGATCATAGTCATCCTCCAATCGATAAGGTTTGCGGCGAAGGCTTGATGCCGGACACCTTATCGGCTATGAAAAAGTTGGGCATCACCGTCGGGCATGGTGAGGCTGTTCCTCTGCGCGGCATTCGTTTTCGCGATGCGGATAGCTTGACGTGTGTCGAAGCTGAGTTCAGCCAGGGCTTCGGCCTCGGCCTCCGCCGAACGGTGTTACATGCGAAGCTCGTGGAGCGCGCCGCCGGGCTTGGCGTTGCCCTTTTATGGGGCTGTCGCGTCAGTTTAGGTCGTGACGGCCAAGTGTTCTGCGAAGGCCGGCCAGTGCATTGCAAATGGGTGATTGGCGCGGATGGAGAATCCTCCCCGTCCCGCAAATGGGCGGCCCTCGAGCAAACCCGATACGAGCAGATCCGTTTTGCTGCCCGTCAGCATTTTTGTACGACTCCCTGGACCGATTTTGTTGAGGTCTATTGGGCACGTGACTGCCAGATTGTCGTTGCCCCAATCGCCTCCGAGGAACTGTGTATCGCGGTCACTTCGCGCCGCCCCGGCTTGCGGTTTCGTGATGCTTTCGACCAGGTCCCTGCGCTTGCCTCTCGGCTGCGCAACGTGTGCGCTCTAGGTAAAGTGCGTGGCACTCGAGCCGCACTGCGCCGTTTGAGGCGCGTCTGTCATGGTCGATGCGCACTGGTTGGCGACGCTTCCGGTTCGGTCGATCCGCTTACCGGCGAGGGCATTGGCCTCGCTTTTAGGCAGGCGGTTGCGCTGGTCGAGGCTATCAAACGCTCCGAGGGCCATCTCTCGCGCGCGCAATCTAACCAATTGCACAGCTATCAGGCGGCTCATGATCGGATTGGCAGGGCACCGCGCCTAATGTCCCGGCTTATGCTCACGATGGATGCTCATCCGCAGTGGCGCCAGCGAGCTTTGCGCATCTTGGCAGCTGAGCCTTCCCTCTTTTCCCGCTTGCTTGACGTTAATGTGGGAGAGCTTACGTTTTCGAGATTCGGCCTGGGCAATGCCCTGCGATTGGGGTGCCGCCTGTTCCGTCCAGGCTGGGAGCTATGAGCCGGGAATAGCATCAAGCGAGAATAAATCGCTCCTCTAATGAGAACATTTCTGCGGCACTTCTTACCTTTATTCGTTACCTGGCTGGCGATGCAGTTTGTCGTCCCGGCATCTGCTCAGCAGGCCTCGCTTGAACTCGATCCCGCACGCACGGCCCTGCACTTTACACTTAGGACCTCCCTACACATCGTGCACGGCACGTTCAGCTTGAAAAGCGGCAAAGTGAGCTTCGATCCGTTAACGGGAAAAGCCTCGGGTTTGCTCGTAGCGGACGCGGCCAGCGGTGAAAGCGGGAATAGCGGCCGCGATTCAAAAATGCATCGAGAGATACTCGAGAGTCAGAGGTATCCGGAGATCACTTTTGCTCCTCACGAGGTTGAAGGGGGCGTCCAGATGTCGGGCGATTCGCAGGTCCAAGTGAAAGGCACGTTCCGTCTTCATGGCCACGATCACGAGATGGTAATTCCGGTGAATGTGCGGATCTCTGATTCGGATTTCACTCTGGACGCCAGTTTCTCGGTTCCCTACCTCTCCTGGGGGCTCAAGAATCCCAGCACATTTATTCTCCGCGCCAGCGATACAGTCCAGGTGAGCGTTCATGCGATCGGCCAGTTGACAAGGGATATGGCAAACTAGCCAGCCCCTCTTTCAGGAGGCGGTTCAGGAAGGGGAGTCCAGCGTTACTGGCGCAGCCGAGTAGGTCCGCTGACGCAAGGATTACCCCGTTCATAAAGACGAAAGCACCGGCGAGCTGCGCGCGTAATTCCAATGCGCACGCTCTTACCGACCGCCTTCGGGATCCAAGCAGCAGTGCCCAGCCACAGTGGCCCCTTGGCACAAAGGTCGACGCCGTCAGAGCGCTTGTCAATATGTAAGGCAGCGGCCAGCCGGCCTGGTCCTCGCGCCAGATCGCAAAGCCGCACGGCTTTGCGATCTTCGTGTTGCATCAAGCCGACTCCTTCCAGCGGTTCGAGAGCGCGCAGAAGAACGCCTCCTCCAACGCCCGGTCGCTCACTCGTGACGTTGATGAGCCAGCAGGAGCCATAGGCGAAATGCACGTAGGCATGGCCGCGCTTTAGAAAAAGCGAACGATTGCGTGGTGTTTCGCCGCGAAACGCGTGTCCGGCCGCGTCACCGGGCGGATAGCCTTCTGTTTCCACGATGCGTCCGCTTATCCGGCCCTCCGGAAGATCGTGCACCAGGGTTTTACCAATCAGAAATTGCGCGAGCTCCAACGTTGGTATGGGAAGTTCACTTCGGCGCAAGCGCCGCACGCGAAAGCTTCTGGCAACGTTTCGGCCAGCTTTTTCGGATGATCCCCGCACGCCATTCGAGTATATCCTTGCCATTGTGGGCTCTTCAAAAACCGGCGAACAGTTAGAAAAAGAAAAGCAGGCTGCAGCGCAGGCCGCCGTTCGATACGTTCGGAACCATATGCTCCTTGGCTTGGGGACCGGATCGACGGCCAGCTTTTTTCTGGCCTTGCTGGCGGAAGCGGTACGTCAGGGAGAACTAAAAATAAACGCCGTGGCTTCTTCTCTGCACACAGCGGCCCGGGCTAAAGAGCTCGGCATATCGATTTCTGAACCGCGGCGCGGAGCACGCCTGGACCTCACGGTCGACGGTGCTGACGAAATCGCCCCGGATCTGAGCTTGATCAAGGGCGCAGGGGGCGCGCTGCTACGCGAGAAAATTCTGGCCCGGGCGTCGCGGCACTTTGTAGTCATAGCGGACTCTTCCAAACGTGTCGCGCAGCTTGGCCGGCGCCGCGTGCCATTAGAAGTCACACCTTTCGCCACTCCGTGGGTCATGGATGAGGTTGGAGAACTCGGCGGCAGTCCCTTATGGCGAATGGACCAGCTGAGGCCAGACAGGCCCTTCCTTACCGATCAACAGAATTACGTCGTGGATTGCGATTTTGGCCTCATCGCGGACCCTCGCGGGTTAGCCATGAGGCTTAAGGAGATTTCCGGGGTCGTCGAACACGGATTATTTCTGGGCTTGGCGCATGCTGCTCTTATTGCCGAAGGAGAGGAGATCATGGTACTGCGTCCGCGCAAGCCACCTGTGCCCCTCAGTCAATGCGACTTGATTCTCGATTAGCCGGGCGGCGAGCCTCCACCTCCACGATTGCTAAGAAACCGTTGGTGGTGTAATTTGTCCCCCATGGCACCCTGCAGTTTCAGCTCGGCGTATAGCGACTGCCCCGGTCGCTGTTGTCGGCCAATTTCATTTGGCGGCAGGCTCGGAACCTAGAGGTCGAATTCCACAGTGCCCGGTTTTGGAAAAGCCCACCGCCAAATCGAACGACGGTGGGCTTTTTTTATGGGCTCTATTTTCGTTTTGAGGAGGTAAGCGCATGGCTGAATACAAACACCCGGAAGTCTTGGTATCCACGGAATGGGCTGCCCAGCACCTCAACGACCCGAAAGTTCGCTTAGTGGAAGTCGATGTTGACACAAGCGCTTACGATCAGGGCCATATCCCCGGCGCGGTAGGCTGGAACTGGCAGACGCAGCTTCAGGATAATATCCGTCGCGATTTGATCACCAAATCGGCGCTCGAGCAGTTGCTGGGCCGGTCCGGCGTCTCCAATGACACCACGATTCTCCTTTATGGCGACAACAACAATTGGTTCGCGGCTTACGCTCTTTGGCAATTGAAGTATTATGGACATAAGGACGCACGCTTAATCAACGGCGGCCGCAAAAAATGGCTCGAGGAAAAACGCCCAGTGACCACCGAGCCGCCGAAAATCGCTCCGGCAACCTATCACGCCAGCGGTCCGGATGAATCGATACGCGCTCGCAAGGAAGATGTATTTGCGATCGTCGAGAATCGGAAAGATCATTGCGCCCCCGGGTATGAGCGAGACTGCACAGCGCGCCGGCCATATTCCTACTGCCGCCAATGTGCCCTGGGCCCAGGCCGCCAACGAGGACGGCACCTTCAAGACCGCGGACCAATTGCAGCAGCTGTACGGCTCCAAGGGAGTAAACGGCAAAGATGAGGTGATCGCCTACTGCCGCATCGGCGAACGTAGCTCGCATACCTGGTTCGTGCTGAAGTATCTACTGGGCTACGATCGCGTGAAAAATTATGACGGCTCTTGGACCGAATGGGGAAATTTGGTGGGCGCGCCCATCGAGAAAGAGGGCGTGGCTGCTACGGCCCGCTAAGCCATCCTCGCCATCCTCGCCGGCGCTTCTGGCACATCCTTCTTCGACGCGATACCCTAGCGCCGAAGGAGGATCATGCTGCTACCAATCGTTCATGCCGGAGACCCGGTTCTCCGGCAGCAATCGCGTTCTGTTTCCCCACAGGAAGTCAGGAGCAAAGAAATACAGAAACTGATCGAGCACATGCGCGAGACCATGCGCGGAGCGCCCGGAGTGCGGCTGGCCGCCCCGCAGATTGGCTTGTCTCTCCAGATGGCGGTAATCGAAGACCGCAAGGAATACCATAAGGAAGTCTCCGCTGAGCAATTGGCGCTCCGCGAACGGCGGCCCGTTCCTTTCCATGTCGTCATCAATCCCGTAATCCGGACTGCAAAGGATAATCACGTCGTGGAATTTTTCGAGGGCTGTCTCAGCTTGCCTGGATTTTTTGCTCTGGTCCCTCGTTCCCGCAGCGTACAGGTCGACTGTCTTGACCATCGCGGCCACTCAAAGACCATCGACGCTTCCGGCTGGTACGCACGAATTCTTCAGCATGAAATCGATCATCTGAGCGGCAATCTGTATATTGACCGCATGTGCAGCCGCTCTTTCAGCTCTAAGCAGAATTGGGAAAAGTTCTGGAAGGGCAAGCCTATCGGGGAGGTTCGCTTCGAGCTGGGCTGCTAGCAAATCGCGCCCGGATCATGTTGGTTCATCCGGCTGCCATGGATCGAGCCAGAAATCGAGTGACAACCATAGGCTGTAGGCGGGACGCACCAGTACGAGTGTGAGTAAGATGGCCAGACAAGTCCAAAATACGAATTTGAAGTTTTCCGAAAAAGCGCCCGCACCCGGGATCAATAACGAAACAAGATATGCAGCCAGTAAGATGAAGGCCGTCAGGATATACGTGATGATCATGCCTCCCAGGTAATAGCCCGATTCGCGGAAGTAGGAGAGGCCGCAGTCAGGACATCGCGGCAAGACGCGATTCGGCCAGCCCCGAAAGACCCGACCCTGACGGCAATTGGGACAGCGGCCGTGCAGCGCGTTCAGCAGAAGCTGGGGGAAACTTGGCCTTGCTCTCACGAGGTTAATTATATCCCGAGCCTAGCAAGAGGCCGGGTGAGGGGTCCTTCTAAGACGCGACGTTCGGTACCGACACTTTTCTCTGCCTAAATTAAATTAAATTACGAACGGCAGGGCGTAGCCGCATCAGGCCATTACCCTAGCGAACGCGTGGAGGATTACTTATGATTTCTCCTTTCGCTGCAACGTGTGGATCGTCCTATGTTATGCGTGTGCCGGCCACTCGAATGGCTCTCCTGAAAGCGAAATCGTGCAAGCAGCTACGCGGTCCAGTCAGCAGTTGAAAGACGGGCCAATAAGCGTATGATTTCTCCAACGTTCGGGCATCGTAATTACCGTGGTTTGGGTGCCAGAGCCCAAGTCGCTGAAATACTAGACGTGTACGGTTCTTCTCTTCCGGGAGCGCGGATTAAGGGGATTAAAAAGGAGGCTCGTAATGAAGCGTGGATTCGGATTGAGCGTGCTACTTGTGCTTTTCGCAGCCAGCAGCCTGGCGCAGCAGGGCGCCCCGTCGCCGGCCAAGGCCTTCGCTACGGCGCCTGATATCCCGTATGACTCGGCGCCGAATTTTCTGAAGTTGCCCGCCGGCCTATATCTCGGCGAAGCCGTCGCCGTGGCTACGAATTCCAAAGGACACGTCTTTGCCTATACACGCAGCGGCGAGGCCTCGCGGCTGTTCGAATTTGATCAGAACGGAACGTTTGTCCGTGAGATTGGTCAGGGTCTATATGGCTTTCAGATGGCACACGCGGTGCGTGTCGATTCGCAGGACAACATTTGGGCAGTGGACGAAGGGACAGACATGGTAATCAAGTTCAATCCGCAGGGGCGAGTGATCATGCTCCTCGGCCGCAGGCCGGAATCGCACGGCTTCGTGCCCACGACGCCGGTGGATCGGGCTGCCCGGGCCAAACCGTACACGTTTGGTCGCCCAACGGATATTGCCTGGGATGCCTCGGGAAACATTTTCATCTCCGACGGATATACAAATTCGCGCGTAGTCAAGTACGACAAGAACGGCAAATTCATCAAGGATGTCGGCTCCTTTGGAACCGCGCCGGGCCAGTTCAACACCCCGCACAGTATTGCCACGGATGCGCAGGGTAATGTCTATGTCGCGGACCGCGGTAACCGGCGTATTCAGGTCTTCGATAACGACCTGAACTACAAAACGAGCTACGACAACGTCGGCGCGCCGTGGTCCGTCTGCATCACTCCCGGGCCACACCAGTATCTTTACAGTTCCAACTCCTACCCCGACAACAATAATTCAAACGCATTTAACGTCACGGGTGAAGTCTACAAGATGGAACTGGACGGGACCGTCTTGGGCAAGTTCGGCAAAGCGGGCAAACAATTGAAGGAATTTAGCACCATCCATGCCATGGACTGCCGGAACGAAAACGAGCTCGTGGTCGGCGAGATCACCAGTTGGCGCATTCAGAAAATCACCCTGCATCCGCAGGTTCAGACTTCCTCGCGGTGAGGTCTGCGGACATGACAAACACCCTGAGATCGTTGGTTTTGGAGGCTTCCATGAAGCGTCGTTTACTGCTAGTTTTGGTGGTCGGGGCACTGCTCTTCGCTAGCCCTCTGTTCGCGCAGTCGGCTCCCGAAATTCCTTACGACTCTGCTCCCAACCTCCTGAAGTTACCGGACCATCTTTACTTAGGCGAGGCGGTGGGCGTGGCCACCAACTCCAAGGGGCATATTTACGTTTATACCCGGACTGGCTCCGTCAATGCGACCCTGGGAACCAATCGGGTCTTCGTACGTTCCGCGGCGCGTCTCTTTGAGTTCGATCAAACGGGGAAGTATGTCCGTGAGATCGGCCAAGGTTTGTATGGGCTCGTTTTTGCCCATACGGTCCGTGTGGATCCGCAAGATAACATCTGGGTTGTGGATGAGGGCTCGAACATGGTCATCAAGTTCGATCCCGATGGTCACGTCGTCATGACCATGGGCAGAAAGCCGGAGGCAATTACCATCCCGGCAGCGCCTGCGCCTGGAGCGGCGGCCGGCAGTCCTGCCGGCGAGGGTGGAGCCCGACCCGCAAACAACGGTGCCGGCGTCCCAGGGGACAATTTCAACCGCCCGACCGATGTGGCCTGGGATTCAGCCGGCAATATTTTTGTGTCGGATGGATACGGGAACTCGCGGGTAGCGAAATTCGATAAGAACGGCAAGTTCATAAAGTCCTGGGGAACGAGAGGAACCGAGCCAGGACAATTCAATACGCCCCATTCGATCGCGGTTGATGCACAGGGTAACGTCTATGTGGGTGATCGGGGCAATAAGCGCCTTCAAGTGTTCGATAACGATGGCAACCCGAAAGCTCAGTATACAAATGTTGGCGCGCCGTGGGCCGTCTGCATCACGCCGGGGCCGCACCAGTATCTTTACAGCTCCAATTCCAACGGGACCGCCGACTTTGATAACGGCGAGATTTACAAAATGGAGCTGGACGGACGCATCGTTGGCAAGTTCGGCACTGCCGGCAAGCAACTAAAAGAATTCGGCTCCGTGCATGAAATCGATTGCCGCAAGGAAAATGAAATTTATGTCGGCGAGATCACCAATTGGCGCGTTCAAAAGCTCACCCTGCACCCGGACAAGGTGGAAACCAGCCGCACTTCCGCGGCGCGGTAACGGCCAAGTCGGCGATTTGCAGTGAGCTCTTAAGTTGCGTGCCTTGCAAGGAACGGCGCCGAGAGGTCTTGCCGCACTGGCAGGCCCTCGGCGCGCTAAAATAGCCTGCAGCATATTTAGATGAGTGCAATCAAGAAACTCCTCTGGCTCGGGATCGCCGGCCTCGGCGCGATTGCCCTTGGCGTTATCACCACAGCCCAGGGCGAATCGATCAATGCTGTGTGGCTGGTAGTGGCTGCCGCCTGCATTTATGCGGTCGGTTATCGGTTCTATAGCCGTTTTCTTGCTTATCGCATCTTGAAATTGGACGACTCGCGCGCGACGCCGGCCGAGCGCCTCGAAGACGGCCGCGACTTCGTTCCCACGAACAAATGGGTTGTCTTCGGCCATCATTTCTCGGCCATTGCCGGCCCCGGCCCCTTGGTTGGTCCGATACTAGCCGCGCAGTTCGGTTACCTCCCGGGAACATTGTGGATTGTCATTGGGGCGGTCTTGGCTGGCGCGGTGCAAGACTTCGTCGTCCTGTTCTGCTCGGTTCGGCGCAACGGCAAATCCATCGGCCAGATGGCCAAGGAAGAGATCAGTGGCATTGCCGGCTTCACCGCCCTAGTCGGCGTGCTTTCCATCATCACCATTATCATTGCCGTTGTCGGCTTGGTGGTGGTGAATGCCCTCAAGGGCAGTCCGTGGGGCTTTTTCACCATCGCCATGACCATTCCCATAGCCTTCTTGATGGGACTCTACATGCGGTTTCTGCGGCCCGGCCGAGCCACGGAAGCGTCGATCTTCGGATTTATCTTGGTTATGGGCGCGGTGCTGGGCGGACGCTATATCGGTGAATCGGCGAGCCTCGCTCCACATTTCACTTACAGTGCTATCGGCCTCGCCTGGATGCTCGTGATCTATGGCTTCGTCGCCTCCGTCACGCCTATCTGGTTGCTGCTCGCGCCGCGCGGCGCCCTAAGTACATTCGTGAAGCTCAGCACGATCCTCGCACTTGCCGTGGGAATCCTCGCGGTCAGGCCACCTATGCTGATGCCCGCGTTCACCCGATTCGTGGATGGTACCGGACCCATCTTTGCCGGCAAAATATTCCCTTTCTGTTTCATCACAATTGCCTGCGGCGCTCTATCGGGTTTTCATTCGCTCATCTCCTCGGGCACAACTCCGAAAATGCTGAGCAAGGAAAGCCAGGCACGCTTGGTCGGCTACGGCAGCATGCTCATGGAGAGCTTCGTGGCCGTAATGGCCATGGTCGCCGCTTGCGTTTTGAAGCCCGGCATCTACTTTGCTGTGAACAGTCCCGCCGGCATTGTCGGCACCCTGCCGCAACAGGCCGTCGCGACGATATCGAGTTGGAATTTCCCGGTCACAACTCAAGAAATGGCTAGTCTCGCCGCCAGGGTCGGAGAAGGAACCCTTTTCAACCGCACCGGCGGCGCGCCGTCGCTCGCCGTCGGCATGGCCCAAATCTTTGCCGGATCGCTAGGCGGTTCCGCGGTGATGGGCATTTGGTACCACTTTGCCATCATGTTCGAGGCCCTTTTCATCCTCACTATTTTGGACGCCGGCACGCGCGTGGGGCGCTTTATGCTGCAGGACTTGCTAGGTCATTTCTGGAAGCCGTTGGCCAAGACAAGTTGGTATCCCGGGGTTATCGTTACCAGCGCGCTGATCGTCGCGTTCTGGGGATACTTTCTGTTTCAGGGTGTGCTGGATCCCTTGGGCGGAATCAATAGCCTATGGCCCTTGTTCGGAATTTCCAATCAGCATCTCGCCGCCATCGCTTTGTGCGTCTGCACCACTGTTCTCATCAAGATGGAGAAGAGCCGCTACGCCTTGATTACTTTCGCCCCGCTGGTGTGGGACGTTTGCGCCACTATGACCGCGAGTTTCCAGAAAATTTGGAGTCCCATCCCGGAGCTGGGCTTCCTGGCTCACGCCCGGCATTTAGCCGAGCAAATCGCCACGGGCAATGATCGGCTCGACGCCTCGGTCACATTCATTTTTGCCGCCCTGGTGGCAGTAATCCTGATCGAATCCGGCCGCAATTGGTGGCTGTATGCTTCGGGACGAAAGCGCGTAGAACTGTGTGAATCTCCCGTGGAGCTCTCCCGTTTGACCGCGTAGCGGGCCATGTTACGGGTCCCGCCCTCGATGTCCGTAACCTTTTGTGAGCGCCCCCCGCCTCCACGAACTGTAAAGCCGAAGATACGGGAATTCCTTGACACTCGCCGCAAAGGGTTGTCTAATCGATATGTTACAAAAGATTCGCTGCAGTCCAGCAGTGTATGTGATGGCTGGTTTGAGAATCGCCATTCGTTGCGCGGTTAATTCCCTTTCTGCGCGGATCAAATGTGAATCTAGATCGCGGGGAGAACCCTGAACTTCGGGGGATTTGCACATGAACGACCTAACTATTGGGATCGGCGGAGCGGCGGGAGATGGTATCGATAAGTCCAGCGAGACCCTGGCGAAGACTGCCGCCCGTTCAGGGCTATACGCATATGGTTTTAATAGTTATCAGTCAGTGATCCGCGGCGGCCACATCTGGCTGCGCCTGCGCCTGCGCGAGGAACGAGCGTATTCGCAGGGCGACCATCTGCAAGCCCTCATCGCCCTCAATCAGGATTCCATCGAGCGCCACGCCCCGGAAGTCGAATCGGGCGGCGCGATCTTGTTCAATGCCGACAAGCTCAAGGTCAATATCGCGATTCGCGACAATGTCCTCACCGTTCCTCTTCCCGTGGGTCAATTGACGAAGCCTTTCGCGCCGGTCGCCCCGGTTATGCAAAATACTGTCGCCGTCGGCGCCCTCATCTTCCTTTTCGGCCTCGATTTTGCGGTTTCTTCGGGCGTGCTTGCGGATACTTTCAGCCATAAGGGCAAAGCCGTCATCGACCAAAACGTGGGCATTTTGAAAGCGGGTTACGAATACGCCAAAGAGCACTTCGTCCCGCTCGGCTATAAATGGAATTTTTCCGGCAAGCGCCGTCCCTACGTCACTGGAAACGAAGCGTTCTGCATGGGCGCCGTCGCCGCCGGCTGCAGATTTTACTCCGCATATCCCATGACGCCCGCATCGGGCATCCTCACTTGGATGGCGGAACATTCCGAGCGCTGCGGCGTCGTCGTCAAGCAAATGGAAGACGAGCTCGCGGTTGCCAACGTGGCGATCGGAGCAGGCTTTGCCGGTGCCCGCGCCATGTGCGCCACCTCCGGCGGCGGTTTTGCCCTGATGACCGAGGCCATCGGCATGGCCGGCATGATCGAAGCGCCGGTTGTTTTCATTGAAGTCCAGCGCGGCGGCCCTTCCACCGGCATTCCCACCAAACAAGAGCAGGCCGATCTAAACCAGGTTTATGGTGCCTCTCAAGGTGATTTCCCACGGATCATCATCGCCCCCCGGGACACCGCAGACTGCTTCGATACCGCCGTCGAAGCCTTTAATCTCGCGGAGAAATACCAGTGCCCGGTCATTATCATTTCGGACCTTTTGCTCTCCGAACATCCCGAAACGGTTGAGCCGGAGTGCTTTAGGGCCGACGTGCCCATTGATCGGGGCGCCTTGCTCCGGGAAGTGAACGCCAAGAACGGCCGTTACAAGCGCTATGAATTCACGCCCTCTGGTATCTCTCCTCGCGCTCTGCCGGGCACAGCGAACGCAATGTACGTTGCCGCGACCGACGAGCACGACGAAGAGGGCGTGTTGATCAGCGACGTCTTCTGCAATCCCGCGGTTCGCCGCAAAATCGCCGAAAAGCGCATGAAGAAGCTGGCCCTGGCGCTCAAAGAATTGCCGGCCCCACGCCTTGAGGGACCTGCCGACGCCGAAGTGACGTTAATCGGCTGGGGTTCTACCGCTGGGGTGATTCGCGAAGCTGTCGAGCAACTGAATGCCTCGGGAGTACGTGCCAATCAGCTTCACTTCAAGTATCTGCTTCCGTTCCATCAGAAAGAAGCGATCGACATTCTCAAAAGTTGCAAGCGCACCATCGGCGTGGAAATGAACGCCTCTGGCCAATTCGCACGTCTTTTGCGCGCTGAGACGAGCCACGCCGTCAGCGACAAGATCCTGAAATACGATGGCGAGCCGCTCGAGCCCGCTGCCATCGCGGCTCAGGTCCGGGCTATTCTCAAGGGCCAGGCGCATTCGCTCGACGTCAGCCAGTCCGAGGCCCGCGAGATTGCCTACCATTACGTGCGCGTGTATTTGGGTGACGAGGTTCGTCCCGGCAACATTGGAAAAGCCGAGAGCAACGGCTACGGCGAGCCCATTTGGAATGTGGAAATCGTTAATCGGGAAACCGGCGCGAAAACCGGCGAGCTGCGCGTCGGTGTTCAGACCGGCTCGACCTATTCCTGGCAGCCGGTCAATTAGGCATAAAAAGAAATTAGGGGACTCAGGGGGAACGATGGCAACCATTGTAGAGCTTCCAGTAGAGAGTTTTGAGGGCATAGTCGATCCGGATTGGTGTCCGGGCTGTGGTGACTTCGGCGTCCTGAAGGGCGTCAAGATGGGCGCCACCAAAGCCGGAGTCTCGCCGAAAGACATGGTCATTGTTTCCGGCATCGGCTGCTCCTCGAACTTGCCCGGGTATGTGCACGCTTACGGCGTCCACTCGTTGCACGGGCGCGCTGTTGCCGTGGCCAGCGGCATTAAGCTTGCGAATACGGATCTCAAGGTAGTCATCACCGGTGGTGATGGCGATGGTTACGGAATCGGCATCGCCCACTTCATCCATGCCATGCGGCGCAATCTCGACCTGACCTACGTGGTCATGGACAATCAGATTTACGGCCTTACCACCGGCCAGGCCTCGCCTACCACACTGAAGGACGCGCGCACGAAGTCCACGCCCAACGGAAATGTGGAATTCCCGATCAATCCCATCGCGCTGGCCTTGGTCTCCGGCGCGACATTCGTCGCTCGCGCCTTCTCAGGGGAACCAAATCATATGGCCGATTTGATTTCCGCGGGCATCCAGCACAAGGGTTTTGCGTTGATTGACGTGTTCAGTCCCTGCGTTACCTACAACAAGCTGAACACCTACCAATATTTCAAGAAGCGCGTTTACAAGCTCGAGGACGAAAAAGGGTATGATCCGGCAAACGTGGCTAAGGCCACAGAGCGCTCGCAGGAGTGGGGCGACCGCATTCCCATCGGCCTTTTCTATCGGAGCGAGCAGCCCACCTACGAATCCAGTGAACCCGTACTCCGCAAAGGACCCATCGTTCGCCAGAATATGCATTTGGATAAGGGCGTCTTCCAGGGACTTGTCACCGAACTGATGTAGCCTGCAATCGCGTCCGCCCTCAGTCTCATTCTGAGCAAAGCGTCCCAACCTGCTTCCTCGTGCCTTTCCGATTTCCGGTCGGGACACGAAAGTCGAAGAATCGCTGTTTAGCGCCAAAGTGCTCCAAAAACGAAAAGGCCGGCTTCTCGCCGACCTCTCTCCTCTCTTGTTTTTGCACCCCGATCCGAGCTGCCAGAATCGTTCGGGCTGGTCCTGTTGCTACCGTCCAGCCGCAGCCACCAGGTCGCTATAGGGGCTAATGCCGCCATGTATGTGCGCAACCCGCGTGACGTCCAGCTTCAGCCGCGTGACCTTGTCCACCAGGTTGATCGTATACGGACTGGGCGCCGGCAGTGGCGGGGCGCCCGGACGTGGTATGTACGAGTCGGCCTGAATGAGCAGCTTCTGCTTTGGCAGATACGCCACCAGCAGGCCCACAGCGTGGAGGTGGTCTCGCAACAGGTAGAGCTCGATCGTCATGCTGGCGTCGGTCAGCACACGCTTGTCCTTCATTGTCTCCAGAATCGGCGCGCGCGGCGCTCGGGCGAGCCGATCCGGATTGAGCGAGTGCGGGTTCTTGAAAATCTGCTCTTCGTAATACTTCTTGTGCGATTCATGGGTAATGATCGGAATGCCTTCCGCCACGTAGGCTCGAAGCCCTCCCGCATGATCGGCGTGGTGGTGGGTGTTAACCACGTACCGGATCGGCTTGTCGGGCGCTATCTTCTTCACTTTCGCCAAGGTCGCCATGGTATAGGCATCGTTTCCGGGTCCTTCAATGATGACGACATGATCGTTGAACTCGACCAGAATGCTGCCTTCGACGCCAGGCGTTAGAGCCCAGACGCCGTCTGCGATCTCTTCCGGTTGACGCTCGGCCCGGACGTTCCCCTGGGCGGGGCTCGTCGAGCCGCGCACATCCAGGGCGGCCTGGCTATTCGGCTGCACCTCGGCCACGGCCAGGTCCAGAGTTGGGTAACCGCCTTCACGCATCACGATGTGCATCGGACATTTCACGCCACCGAAGTCCCGGTAGTCCGAATAGATTCCCTCCAGAAGCGTATCGCCCGTGTAGGCCACGTCCATGAGCGTTTCGACGTGCTCGACTAAATTCTGAGAGTTGAGGGTCCCCGTAACGCTGTACTTGCCGAACGCGGTGAAGGACACAAACTTCTTTCCGTGCACCGTCGACGTCTTCGCCGTGGCGGCATTGGCAGCGGCCCCTTTGAGGAAGCCATGCGGCGTCAGCCACATGCGCACTGCGCCCACGTCCGTATGTCCGTCCGTGTTCTGGTTCTCGACCATATCACCGGGGGCAGGCCTGATGCCGCCCTGAAACGTAGTGGGGTTGTATCCTCCTACGCCGCCTCCGCGAGGAGGCTTCTCATCGTCGATTCGCACCAGCTCCTGCCGCATGGCGAGCCCGGTGTAATTCACTAACATCGTATATTTTTTGACGCTATACCGCGGCCACGGCCCGCCGGGCTCGTAGGCCTGCCCCGTGGCATAGAACGATCCCGTGCCGCTGTATTGAATCGACTGCAGGCCAGCCGTTCCCATGGCTGCCACCGCTATGTCGATCTCTGTCTTGGCTTCCGGGCCTGCGTTCTGCGCCGCGACATGGAGCGAGAGCAGCAGCGCCGCGGCAGTGGCGATCACAAATGTCCTTTTCATGTTGGCCAGAATTTCCTTTTTAGCTTCAAAATCGGCGCCATACTACACCGTCTTCTTTCTTCGCGACACCCCAAAACAGAAATTGCGCCAGGTCCGGTCCCCATCTGGGTCTGGTTCCAGCCGAAAGAAGGGGCTTTGTCGGGATGGAGTTCGCGAGGAGAATGAGTTATAGTTGTTTCAAGGTGCAGGGTCCAGTAAGTAGGTAAGTCCAAGTAGACAAGTCGAGGAGGTTCGAATGAGAAATCGGATTTGGTTCTCATTGAGCGCTCTGGTAGTTGTGATGACCGCGGTCCTGTGGGTCCCAACATTCGTTGTGGCCCAGACACAGTCGAGTGCGATAACGAAGAGCGCCGAGACGGACATAAAGGAGCCGGCAACAAAAAAGGCCTGGACCGTGCCTCGCACACCGGACGGTCGCCCCGACCTGCACGGATATTGGACAAGCCTAAGCTTCACGCCGATGGACCGTCCCGCCAAATATGGAAACCGAGAGTTCTTGACCGACAAGGAGACGCAGGATCTGTTCAATGCGGGTGTGCAAGGTTCGTTTGACGGTGCTGCTGGTACCGGCGATGCAGAGAACGATCCCACTTCCGCCGATTATGACTTCAAGACGTACGGACTCAGCCCGTGGCAAAACGGGGTCAGACCGAACCATCGAACGTCGCTGGTCGTAGATCCGCCGGATGGCAGAATTCCGCCACTCACTCCGGCGGGTGAGGCAAGGCGCAAGGCCGCGAGGGGGTACTTCGTGGCCGAAGAGGGGAATTGGCAGGGGGTGGTGCACGCCGATGTTGCCAAGGATTTGGGTGTAGGCGTTACTTGCGTTGCCATGCATGGTGGACCACCGATAATCCCCGGTGGATACAACAGTGGTTTGTTCATCGTGCAGAGTCCGGGATACGTGGCGATTCAAACCGAGTACGGAAGCGAAGTGCGCCTCATCCCTCTGGACGGGAACCCCCATCCCTCGGCAAATATCCGCCAGTGGCATGGAGATGGACGGGGCCATTGGGAGGGCGACACGCTGGTGGTTGAGAGCACCAATTTCCGGCCCGAGAATGCCTATCGGAACGCCAACGCGGACACCTTGAAAATAACCGAATACTTCACGCGCATAGACGCGGAAACGATCGAGTACAAATTCACCGTCGACGACCCGTCTACGTGGACGAAACCCTGGACAGCGATTGTTCCTTTGAGCACGGTCCAGGGGCCGCTGTGGGAGTACGCGTGTAGCGAGAGCAACAACGACGCTATTCAGATCCTGGCAGGGGCTCGCCTCGCGGAGAAGGCTGCGGCGGAGAAGGCCAAGACACCCGCGGGAGTCCCGATTTCACAAGCAAAGTGAGTTAAACGGAGTCACAGCCCTCGCAGTTCGCGTTGTGTCAACGAGTCTTTTCCAATTTCATACGCTTCCGAAAGCACCTTGGACATATTTACGAGAAATGCCGCCCGGTCCGCCGCCCACGGGGGTCCCAGCGCATGGCGATTTTGCGTTTGTTGGGGTGGTTATCAGGTACAATTTTTGGCTCGCAGGAGTCGGATCCAATGTCGGAATCTTGTGTTCCTAACGCCGTCGATCAGCTCGGCCGCGGTACCGCCCTGCGCTACGACTGGACCCGGGATTCCGTCCGCGAAATTTACGACCGCCCGCTCCTGGATCTGATTTTCGCCGCCCAGCAAGTCCACAGAGAATTCCACGATCCTGCCCGCATCCAGCTCTGTCGTTTACTCTCGATCAAGACGGGCGGATGCCCGGAAGACTGTGGCTATTGCCCGCAAAGCGCCCGTTACGACACCGGTGTTCAAAATCAGCCGTTAATGGCCGTCGAGGAAGTCCGTCGAGCGGCAAAAAGGGCCCGTGACGAAGGCGCCAGCCGTTTCTGCATGGGCGCGGCGTGGCGTGAAGTTCGAGACGGCCGCGACTTCGACACTGTTCTGGAAATGGTGCGAGCCGTCGCCTCGCTCAACCTCGAAGTCTGCTGCACGCTGGGAATGTTGACGGACGATCAGGCGCAGCGCCTCGCCGCCGCGGGCCTGACCGCCTATAACCACAATCTGGATACCTCGCCCGAGTTTTACGGTCGCATCATCAGCACGCGCCGCTATGAAGACCGCCTGCGCACCATTCAAGCCGTCCGTCGCGCCGGAATTACGGTCTGTTGCGGTGGCATCATTGGCATGGGCGAATCCGACGAAGATCGAATCGGCCTGCTGCATCAATTGGCAAACCTCGAGCCGCATCCCGAAAGTGTGCCCATCAACATGCTAGTGCGAGTGCATGGCACCCCTCTCGCCGATGCGGAGCTCGTCGACGCTCTTGTTTTGGCGCGTACGATTGCTACAGCGCGCCTGCTCATGCCGGCGTCGATGGTGCGCTTGAGCGCCGGGCGCAATTCGTTGAGCCGGGAAGCCGTGAGCTTATGCTTGCTTGCCGGTGCGAATTCTATCTTTGTGGGCGAAAAGTTGCTTACCACGCCGAATCCCGAGCGCGACAAAGACGATCGTCTGTTGCGAGACCTCGGCTTGCAGGCATTAGAACATGGTCAAGGCCCAAGTTAGAGAACTCACCCGCCGCATGGATGCGGAGTTGGCTGCGCTCGCTTGGCGCAACCAACTGCGGACGCTAGGCACGATCCACGGTGTGAATCTCTCCTCCAACGATTACCTCGGTCTCGCTACTGATCCGCGTCTGCTAGAGGCCGTTACTTCCGCGCTTGTCGCTGGGAGTGCCGTGGGCTCGACCGGCTCTCGCCTTCTCTCCGGCAACGCGGAAATCTGGGAGGAGCTCGAGTCCGAAGTCGCACAGTTTATGGGATCGGAAGCGGCTCTCTATTTCAATTCCGGCTACTCGGCGAACGTCGGCCTGCTCAGCGCCGTTATTCGCCCTAGCGATGTCGTTTTTTCTGACGCCGCCAATCACGCCAGCATCATCGATGGACTGCGACTCGCCGGCGCGCCCAAAGTGATTTTTCCCCACCTCGACATGGATTCGCTGGAGCGACAATTAGGCAAGGATTTTTCCGGCGCCGCGCAAAAATTCATCGTCAGCGAAAGCATTTTCAGTATGGATGGCGACCGCGCCTCGATTGTCGATCTCGTCGCACTCGCGGAAAGATACGGCGCCGAGCTGATCATCGATGAAGCGCATGCCACCGGTGCTGTGGGGCCGCAGGGAAGGGGCCTTGTCGCTGCGTCCCGTTTGTCCGATCGGGTTCTCGTCACCGTTCATCCTTGCGGCAAAGCGCTTGCCGGCATGGGTTGTTTCGTATGCTGTTCGGAAGAACTCAAGCAATATCTCGTCAATCGCGCAAGACCTTTCATTTTCAGCACGGCATTGCCTTCTTATATCGCCGCGCAGATGCGTGCCGCTGTTCGCATCGTGGCAGCAGCCGATCGGGAGCGAAGCGATCTCGCCGGGTTGAGCGCCTTCCTGCGGGAAAGATTGCGTGAAGCTGGTTTTGATATCGGGAAGGGCGATACCCAGATCGTTCCCGTTTTTCTTGGTGAGAATGAACGTGCCATCCGATTTTCCGCACTGCTAAACGAAGCGGGATTCGGAGTGCGGCCCATCCGGCCGCCCAGCGTTCCCGCGGGTACTTCGCGTTTGCGTCTTTCCCTGACCGCGAAACTCTCGACCAATCTTCTCGCGCAGTTTGCTGATGCGCTCATTTCCATCCGCGCGCAAGAGCAAGTGCCGCTAAACGCTGTACGGTCGTGAAAGAATCTCTGTTTGTCACCGGGACGGATACCAATGTAGGTAAGACTTTGCTTTCCGCGCTTCTGGTGGCGGCCCTGGAAGCCGTCTACTGGAAACCGATTCAGACCGGCGCGCGTGACGGAACTGACCGCCGGACGGTGATTCAGCTGGCGGAAATTCCGGAATCACAGACCATTCCGGAGTCCTTTTGCTTCGATCCGCCGGTGTCGCCGCATCTGGCCGCGGAAGCGAGCGGCGTCCAGATCGATCTAGAGCGCGTTCAGCCTCCACGGAATCTCGCCAGGCCAATCATTGCCGAGGGTGCCGGCGGCATTCTCGTTCCCATCAACGATTCCAAGCTCATGCTTGATCTCGCGCGCCAACTTGGATTCCCAATTTTGATTGCGGCGCGAGCAGCGCTGGGCACCATTAATCATACTTTGCTCACGGTTCGGGCTCTCCGGTGTGCAAAGATGCCCATCAAGGGCGTAGTTATAATCGGCCATCGCAACAAAGATAATGAGCGCTCCGTCGAGCATTTCGCCGCCGTTCCCGTCATTGGATCGATACCGTGGCTCGATGTCATTGATCGCGAAGCTCTGTTGAACGTATTTCGCAGCAGTTTCGACCAGAAATATTTTCGATATGCCCGCTAAGCCGCTCTCCATCTGGCACCCGTTTACTCAGGACGCGCTCGATCCGCAGCCGCTGCATATCGAGCGCGGCGAAGGCGTTTATCTTTATACGCGCGACGGTCGCAAGCTGCTCGACGCAATCTCCTCCTGGTGGGTCAATCTCCATGGGCATGCACATCCTCTGATCGTCGAGGCCATTGCGGAACAGGCGCGGAAGCTCGAGCACGTGATCTTTGCCGGATTTACTCACGACGCGGCCGAGGAACTCGGCTGGCGTTTGCGGCGCATCTTGCCGCAGCCGCTCGAGCACATCTTTTTTTCTGATGACGGTTCAACCGCCGTCGAAGTGGCACTGAAAATGGCTCTGCAGTTTTGGCGCAATCTCGGTAAGCAGCGCAAGAATAAATTCGTAGCCCTGGAACATGCCTACCATGGAGACACAGTAGGCGCCATGTCCGTGGGGGCCAATTCCGATTTTGTCGCTGCGTTTCAAGAACTCAGGTTCGCTGTGTGGCGCGTTCCTTCGGCGCATTGTTTCCGTTGCCCGGTGGGAAAGCGGCGCGCCACCTGCGATATTGATTGTGCTGGTCCGCTCGCACGCCTGCTCGAAGAGCGGCATGACGATATTGCCGCCGTAATTGTCGAGCCGTTGTTGCAGGGTGCCGGCGGAATGATCGTGCATCCTGTCGAATTCCTCGAGCGTATCCGCAAGCTTTGCACGCAATACGACGTCTTGCTCATCGCCGACGAGGTGCTGACAGGTTTCGGCCGCTGCGGACGGATGTTCGCCTGCGACCTTGCCGGCATTGTGCCGGACGTCATGTGTCTCTCGAAAGGTCTAACCGGAGGATTCCTGCCGCTCGCGGCCACGCTCTGCACAACGTCTGTACGGGAAACATTCTGCTCTCGTGACCGGAGCCGCACATTTTTTCACGGCCACTCCTATACGGCGAGTCCGCTCGGCTGTGCGGCGGCCATAGCGAGCCTCAAGATTTTCGATTCCGAGCCGGTATTCGAGCGCATCGCCGTCATCGAGAAGATTCACGGCCAGCGCGGGCCTGTCCTCGCCCGGCACCCAGCCGTTGCCGACGTGCGCACCATTGGAACTGTGATGGCCCTGGAACTCAAGACCGACGATCCCGGTTACTTCTCTGAATTGCGTCCGGCACTCTACGATTTCTATCTCGACAAAGGCGTACTGCTTCGCCCGCTGGGTAACGTTGTCTACATTCTTCCCCCTTACGTCATCACAGCGGAGCAATTGCATTGCGTCTACGATGTCATTGCCGAATCGCTCGATCGCGTGCCGTGGCTTGCCGCTCAGCGCGCTGGCCATTGAACGGCCAGCCGGGAAACAGAATGACCGGACGGATACCGAATCCGCAGCCGAATGCACCGCTAAATCCTAAGCTGCCCTCATCCCTTTTGTCGGATTTGCCCCGAGGCGCAAACGTTCTAGTCGTTCGTTTGCGATCGATTGGCGATGTGGTGCTCACGATTCCTGCGCTTCAGGCGCTGCACGACTGGCGGCCCGATCTGAAAATTCACATCGTGATCGAGCCCCTTTGTGTTCCTCTTGTCGAGGGCCATCCGGCGATTTCCGAAGTCATCGTTCTACGGAAATTCTGGGTCACAGTCCGCCAACTGCGCCGGCGGCATTTTGCCATCGCTTTCAATATGCATGGCGGCCCGACCAGCGCATTCCTGACGCGTCTCTCCGGCGCACCCGTGCGCGTCTGCTGGGCGCAACATCAGTTCCCATCTTTTTACAATGTGCAGGTGCCGATCCGCTTTCCGGTGGCTGGACGGACCGAGATGCACACGGCCGAGCACCGCTTGCAGCAGTTTCTGTGGACCGGCTTGCCGGAAAAGCCGCTTCCGGCAGCGAACGTGTATGTTGACGCCCATGCCGCGGAGCTGGTCCGGCAAAAGCTGGCAGAGCAGGGAATCAAACCCGGAGCGCCGTATGCCGTACTGCGATTGGGCGCCAGCCAGGCGAATAAGCGCTGGCCGGTGGAACGCTTCGCTGCGATCGCAAAGTGGCTGCGGGAAGCTCATGGTATCGCCAGCGTCGTGAATCTGGGCCCTGGCGACGCGCAGATCGCGGGTGCGGTGAGACAGCATTTCGCGACGATCGTAGGTTCGGGCGTGAACTCGGGAGTCGATTCCGGCATGGATTCGGAGGCCAGTTCCGCGCGTGGCGTAATCATGGATTCGCTCGATCTACGAGGGCTGATTGCACTGCTGGCGGGCTCGCGGTTCTTTCTCGGCAATGATACCGGCCCGACGCACATCGCTGCGGCGCTCGGCAGGAAATGCGTGGTCATCTTCGGGGCCAGCGATTCCAGGGTCTGGTCGCCCTGGAAGACGGAGTATCGGCTGGTCGAGAATCCATTTCCGTGCAGCCAATGTCCGCGGGGCCGTTGCGAATCGCTTGGCACGTCACAATGCATCTTTGCGATTAGCGTCGAGGAAGTGCGCGAAGCCTGCGAGGGTTTGCTCACAGGAAAGCCAAGAGCCCCGATTACGATTAGGCTATAAGACCCCGTAAAAGCAGATTCCTCGTCCGCACGAGGCGGACTCGGGATGACAGCATACGCAACTTGTTTGCCGCCCTCAGCGGACGAGCGAAGGGTAGAGTTTGGTGGCGATGGCAGCGAGGATTACAAAAATCAGAGCGACGATGCCAAAATTGGTGAGCACGCCGTGGGAGCTTTGGCTGGCGCCAATCATCAATGTGCGGAGCGCGTCCACCAAGTAAGTCAACGGATTCAGGTAGGCGACGACACGCAGCCAATGCGGCATGATCGAAATCGGATAAATTGCGTTGCTGGCGAAAAATAGCGGCATGGTCATCAATTGCCCTACGCCCATGAAGCGTTCGCGCGATTTCACGAGACACGCAACGATGAAAGATAGCGTCGCGAAGATGGCCGAACCGAGCATCGCGCCGGCAAAAACACCAAGAATCGATAATGGCGTCCAGCGAATTTGAATGTGCAGCAGGAAAGCGACAACATAGATAATCGTGGCTTGCACAGCGCCCCGAAATCCTGCCGAAGTGGCTTTGCCATAGACGAGCGCCGCACGCTGCGCGGGACTTACGAGCAGCTTGTGCACGATTCCCAAATCGCGTTCCCAGATCACGGCAATGCCGTAGAAAATGGCTACGAAGAGCACGCTCTGAGCGAGGATACCGGGAGTCATGAAAGCGAGGTAGCTGACGTTGCCGGTGGGAATGGCGCGAATGCGGCTGAAAACATTTCCGAATACAACAATCCACAGCACCGGCTGCACGGCCCGCGCCAGCACTTCGGTGGGATCACGGATGAGCTTTTTCAGTTCGATCTCGGCGATGGCCGCAGTCTGCTGGAAAAAGGCCAAGAACGCAGAAGGCTCAGCCGAGACGGCTAACTGCACGCCGGGTTGCGCGGACGTCACGATAACTTCCCTCCTCCTGAATGGTACCGCCGCTGAAATGGACGAAGACGTCGTCGAGCGTGGCGCCCGGTCCGACATTGGCCTTCAAGTCCGCGGGCGTTCCGATCGCGGCCACTTTGCCGAGATGCATGATGGCGAGCTGGTCGCAGAGCTCGTCGGCTTCGTCCATGCCGTGGGTGGTGATCAGCACCGTCATCCGAAAATTGCGGCGCAGCTCCAGCAGCCGTTCCCAGACCGACCGGCGAGCCACAGGATCGAGACCAATGGTGGGCTCGTCGAGAAACAGCACGGCGGGGCGATGCAGCATGGCCTGGGCGATTTCCAAGCGCCGGATCATTCCGCCCGAATAGGTCTTGACCAGCTTGCGCCCGAACTCGGTCAATCCCATGAAGTGCAGCGCCTCCTCAATGCGACGCTTGCGCTCGGAGCGGCCAATACTGTAGAGCTTGGCGGAAAGGTCGAGATTTTCCCAGCCAGTGAGTCCGCCATCCGCGGAGAGCATCTGGGGCACGTAACCGATCATCCGTCGGACCTTGGCCGGAGCCTTGACGATATCGAAGCCGGCCACCGCCGCGGTGCCTTCGGAAGGCTCGAGCATAGTGGTCAGCATTTTTATGATGGTGGTCTTGCCGGCGCCGTTTGGTCCCAAGAGGCCAAAGATGGCGCTGTAGGGCACGTGCAGGGTGACGTGATCGGCGGCAGTCAGGTCGCCGAAGCGGCGCGTGAGGACGAAGGTCTCGATGGCGAAGGTCTCGCCCCCGGAGGCTTGCGCCTCGACGGAGTTGGTTACCGCGATGTTGGACGTAGACATAGACGAATGGTTATTCGGTGCTGCCATTCAGATGCTCTCAGGAACAGCGCAGTTTGAGACTTAACCTAACGATATGCCCCCGCCTTTGTCATCGCGCAAAAGCTCATCCTGCTTTTGCGCGCCCCAGAGGGGCCCGGTAAGTTCTTGTATTTGATTCTGCACCAGCTTAAGTCCTTTAAATCGGCAGTACCCATTCTAATAGAGTTGCGACCAAAATTTTCACAAGTGCTCATTCTAGATTGCTTAATAAAAAAGTCGACGCTGGGCTCGACCCGAGCAAATGCACTCGGCCGTTTGGTCTCCCCGGGATACAAAGGGAGAGATGAGAACGTCGATCCAAACCGTGAGGATAAGGCGCCAAAATCTGATTTTTGCGAACGAACATGCGAGAGCCTAGCACGTTATTATCTGGTTATCAATAGGAAATTATAGTTAGCTTCTTAGTATTCTTGGGAATTGAGGGGGCGAGCGGGGCTGAGGGGACGTTCGAACGAAGCAGCCGGGAAGTAAACGTTCGAACAATCAGGCCGGGGATGGGATCGAGTGGCGGGTAGTGTCGCCTGCCCGAAGCGGCGGTGCGATTCACGGCCGCACCGCTTGGGTACAGGCGGTTTCTGTTTTCCGAAGATGGACATGAACAGATTCCGCGCAGTAGGATGGCCCACCCGAGCCCACCCCTCCCGCTGCGCCAGCAGCGATGCGCTTACGCCCGCCGAAGTTAACCCATATCCCACCAGCCCGCCTGTTACTCCGGCTAGTATCCCCGTGCCCGCGCCGCCAGCAACTGCCGCAGCCATATCCAAAGCACTGGCTCCATTTGCGTACGCCTGAATGCCCGCCGCCGCCCCGCCGATGACTCCCCCAATGATTCCTGCAATGCACATAGGGCAGCGGCCAGTTGGATCGGTCAACAGGATTGGATCATTTCCAACATACGCGTAGAGATTGATCCCGCCTGCGGTTCCGATGGGGTCTTCGGAAACGAACCTCTGGAGACTCGGCGAGTAGTAGCGGCTTCTGTAGAAGTACACTCCGGTCCCATCGTTTTCTCGGCCGGAACTAGATGATCTGACGCCTTCGGAGACGAAGACTGGCTCTATCCCTAACGCGCTCGTCGAGTTAACGAACTTGCTGCCCTGATGTTGTGCAGGATTTTTTCTCCCGAACCCTAGACGCGCGTTTTCGCTTCGCTGCGCCGTCGTACGGACGTGAGTTTCCGTTTCGAGAGAGGCAGGATCGGCGGCTAAAGGAAGAGCCCCCTCGCCCCTCCACGCCATCGTCACGGAGAACGTTTCTGCTTTAGTTGCTTGCAGCATCGATAAGCGGATTGTACTTTGAACGAAGGAGGCCCCGAGCGGATTCGGCTGCTTGTGTGGCTAGAGTTGCACAGCCAACGTGCCGGGGGATCAGTCTTGCGCGAGCGGCTCGACAGGACTTAACCGGGCCGCGGGTTGCCCTTGTTCTTCGAGGACGAACTCCGTACCCTCTACACGTACGCGGATCAGTAGCAAAGCGAAGTTGCTCGCTGCTTCGCCACTGGGATATGGATCACGTTCTTCGGCGTGGCACGCGTCCGGGGGGCAGCCGGTTAAAGGCGCCCGATTGAAAGCGTCGTGCTTCGGCACCAGTCGGCAGTAGAACTGCGTGAACCGGCGCAGGGTGTAGCCGTCGGCGATCCGTTCGCGCAGTTCGCGAAAATCCCAATTCTTGACCCGCTTGAGGATCAGGGAGCGCAGCACCTGTTGTGGGGTCAATCCATTGCGACCGGTCCGGGGATTTTTCAGGCCGCGCTCCAGATCACGTCGTACTGCCTCGATCATCTCTTCGTGGTCGTCCAGAAAATCGCAGATGCCCTGCAGCAGCGGCTCCAGCAAAATGCCCTGCTGCAGCAACTCCCAATCGGCGAAACTGATTTGCGGCTTCGCAGTTCTCGGCACGCTTCAGTCCTCCGCTTTTTTCGAAGCCTTATCCCGCTCCCGTTTCAACGCTTGGACATAGCGCGATGCGGCCTGGTAAAGCAGTTCCTGCAGAGCACGCCCGTTGTCTAACCAGCGCTGGACTTGGGGAACCAATTCCTCGGGAACGTACAGGGAAAAGCGGCGTCCTTGCTGGCGGCAATAGAGAACATGGCTGGGGTGCTTCTCCCCGGAACGACAGGCGTGGCAATTCGGGCGAATGCAAGGACTGCGACGAAAGTTGAGAGAGCCGAGGGCGGCAGGCCACAGGTTGGCGGTGTGCTGTTGCCACCAGCGTTGGACGTCGGCAAGGGATTCGGGTTTCGGTCGGGATTTAGTCGGCATGCTGTACGTATAATACTACTCATACATACATGTCAAGGGAAAAATATAAAAATGCACGAAACTCTGCTCGAAAAATCGCGTGCCGGGCTGATTTCATGCGGGGATTTGAGTTTCAGGCCAGAAACTAGCTAGGCATTATTTGAGGCAATCAGCGAGAGATCCGCCCTCGCAAACACCGCGAGGGTTGGGCCACCCCGAGGTTCAAACTCACTTCAAAGGCGGCCATCCGCCCCGCTACGTCAAGGGCCAGTGGCCTCGGGTGTACTGATCAGTGTGCTTCCTTGCACCCGATTTCACGAAGAAACGCCCAAGGCTTCACTTGGGTTCCGTCATTCCCGTGTTGGTTTTGGATCGCATCAGTAACTTCATAGATATCGAGGTTGCATTTCTTCCGGACAAATTTGAATATCTTATGAGTATCTGACTGTTCAATGTAATCGAACTGGTATGGCACGTGATCAATACCTACCGTGAATCTCAACGTTCCGTCCGGGGTCGTTGCCACACCGTCTTTCCCAAACGTGTACACCCGGCGTTCATTATCTAGATACCTACCAGCCACGCTTGCGCCTCGAATGGTCCCTTGCAAATTTTTTACAGCAATAAAGTTCTCTGCTGGAAAACTATCAAATCCGACTCTGAGTTCCTTGCCACTCAGAATTTGCGCCAGATATTGGCCAATATCCAGTCCTGCTGAGTCCTCCAGCACGGCTTTATCAGATTGGTCTACTCGAAACGATGGTCCGGCCTCATGAAGGTTCATTATTGGCACAATTTCGGTGGCGCCCTCGTTCTTCCGCACAAGAACTAGATTTATAGTGCGAGACCCCTCGGCCGTGAACGGCGAACGCGTTTGCTCCAAAATCTGTAAGTACTTGCGTGAGAGAAAGTCCCCCGCTGCTAGTTCTGGCCGAGCAGCACGAGCGAAATTCATACTAGCTACAAGTCCCGCAATGACGGCAATGACTAAGACCCATAGACGTCGCTGCATATGAATCCTCCTGACCTAGGTTTTCAATGGCCGTTGTAGCGATACCAAGTTGGTGCGCCGTTGCCATACCAAGAACTGTTGGCTGGACCGAACACAGGTCCATTTGTGTGAGACGCACTCCAGACATTGAGACCGGGGCCAGTATCTCCTCCGTCGCTGGGCTAAAGCGTGAACTGTTCGTGAACCCTTGACTGGTCATATGTCCGATATTTATTCCGGCTTGCTGGTAGATGCCAGATATAGCCCCAGAACAGTCGGCTCCGTTTTTGGTCATTCCGCCATATGAATAGGGGACATTTGAGCTGGACCAGTCCCCAGCAGCCTGTTGGACAGCACCCTGCTGGGTCGGCGTAAGGTTCAATCCCCACTGGTCAATAAAGTTGGTCGGGTTGTTGAGGACGTATGCGTAAAAGTTTGGGCCATCCCCATACGGCCCTAATGGATCCTCGCTGACGAACCTTTGCAGTGTGGGCGAGTAATACCGGTTCCTGTAGAAGTAGACGCCGGTTCCATCGTTTTCTCGGCCGGTGTATTGGTACGAATTTGCCGAGCTTCCGCTCGTGACAGTTGTATTGCCGAAGGGCTCGTAGGCGTACGATGCCATCGTGCTGCCCGTGGAGCTTGTGAGCGCTATCGTGCTCCCCAAAGTATCGTTCAGGAAATTGGCCGCGCCATTATTCGCGGTAACGGTCGTGCCCGACAATTCCTGGACAACGTTGGCTCCGTCGTAAAGATAGTTTGTTGTTGCGCTCGAAATCGTCTTACCAGTTCGACGGCCGTACCCGTCATATTGGAAGCTCACGTTATCGAAATTCATCGACGCCAATTGATTTCGCGTATTCCAGGTGTAAGAGTTCGTGCCATCGCTGGTCATGTTTCCGTTGGCGTCGTAATAGAGATTCGTTGTTCCCCAGATCGTTAGCTGATTATCGGCGTTGTAGGCAGTCGTGCTGATCGCTGCGGGCAATCCGACTTGCGCGTAGCTTCCGCCCACGCCTGTGCGCCGTCCCGCAAGATCATAGGAATAGATCAAATTCCCCAATGTTGTGCTTCCGTTCGTGTACGTTAGCCCAGTCAACTCCGACCCGGTGTCGTAACTGTAACTGACAACCACTCCGTTCGGTAGAGTGAGCGAACTCCGCCGGTTGGCGTTATCGTAAGCGAAAGATACAGAAGTAGAAGTGCCCTGGGTCATGCCGGTCAGACGATTTGCGTTATCGTAACTGTAGTTTACCGCCGTCTGCCCGGCGACCGTCATGCTGGTCCGACGGCCAGCGGCGTCGTATGTGTAATTCACCGTGCCTTGCGAACTGACTTCCTTTGTCAGCCGATCCAGGTTGTCAAAGGTCGGAGTGATAGTTCCGGCGACGGAATCCACCGCGCTGCTCAGCCGGTTACCGGCGTCATAGCTGTAGTTGATCGTGCTGTCGTAAGTCGGGCCAGCTTGGGCGTTGAACCCCGCGAACGTCCTCCGATTCAAAGGATCATAAGTATACGAGGTGACCTTGCCCCGGCGATCGGTAAAGGTTGAGAGGTTCCCAGCATTGTCGTAGACGTAGGTTTCTGAATTGTTGAGCGCATCCTTACGCGTATGCACGCGATCCATATTGTCGTAGGTGTATGTGGTTGCATGGTTATTTGCATCCGTTACGGCGAGAAGGTTGCCGTTGCCGTCGTAGCTAAACGACGTCAGGTTCCCCAAGGCATCGGTTGTGCTGGCCATCTCATTCAAAGGATCGTAGGCGATCTTTGTTGAGCTGCCAGCCGGATCGGTGACCCCTACGACGCGACCAGCCGCGTCTATCGACTTGGTTGTTGTTCGTCCAAGGGCATCAACCGTCTGGGCTAACAATCCCTGGGCATAGCCAAACCTCGCCGTATCCCCGAGGCTGTCTGTAGCCGATGTGACCTGACCCTGGCTGTTGTATGTGAACGTGGTCTGGTGATTCAGGGGATCTGTAATCGTCGTGAGATTCCCGCTTGTGTCATGGCCGAAGCTCGTGGGGTGATTCAACGGATCGGTAACGCTCGCGAGCTGGTTATACGTGGACTCGTAGGTGAAGTTCGTGGTGACGGCATTCGATGTGCCGCTCAGTTGCGTGACTTGCGTTGTGTTGGCATTGATGTCATAGACATATGTAGTTGTACGGTTCAATGCGTCCGTCGACGACTGCAATAGGTTATCGGGAAAGTATTGATACGTGATCGTTTCCTGCTGCGACTGTCCGTAGGCATGCGTATCGTTCGAGATATAGCCACTCGAGCCGAAGAGAACCTTCCGAACATATCCTCGTTGGTCGGTGAGGTTGTGTCCCCAATCCTGTAGAAAAGTGAAGAGCGTATTTTCTCTGAGATCAATTCCATGATCAACTTTCCGGCGGCATCGCGCGCCCGACGGAGAACGCTCCTCCTG
>QHYS01000289.1 GCA_003223325.1 Acidobacteriota bacterium | reverse complement strand
GCTCCAGCGCCGGGCGGCGCAGAACGGTTTATCCCTGAGCCTGCAGGCGCTATTCAAGGCTCTCAACGGAATCCAAGAAGTGACCAATGTGTTCCCGCCCGCGGGCAAGCCCGGCTCGCCAGGGCGGCCCCACGTGAAGACCACCCTCACGGAAATGGATGACACGCAGCAGGCGCTTTTTCGCCTCCTCGCCCTGGATCGCCACCGGCGCACCTGATTACGTCAATTTAGGCTATACAAGCCGAGGCCTCGCAAAACAAGCTCTGATGCGGCTTTCGTGCAAATCCCTCGCTATATTTCGTAAACTGGGGCTAGATTCCCTTGAAGAACGGCACTCTGCGAATGTTACTAGAAGACGGTTCGAATTTCTGGCGGTGTTCGCGCACTGTGGCAGCGATCCAGTTAGTCATAGGAAATGATGGGCTTTCTTACTCTTGCGCCCGTGCGCGCGCTCGCCTAGCTTTGGATTCGTGAACACTTGGTCCAACGCCGGCCCAGACGCCAATCGACGCCGCAGCCAGCGCGTAATCCTGAGTGTTCCGGTCAGCATCACCGGTGAAGGCCCGAAGGGGAAATTCACGGAAGAGACCAAAACGCTGGTGGTCAATGCGCACGGCGCGCTGATCACGTTAGCGGCTAAGGTTTCGCAGGGTCAGCAGATGGAATTGAAAAGCGCTTCGAATCCGGAGAAGCAATCGTGCAAAGTAGTCTATATCGGCCCGACGGTGCAGGGTCAGACGCAAGTGGGCCTTGAATTTACCAAACCCGCGCCGCACTTCTGGCACGTGGCTTTTCCACCCGAGAATTGGACGCCGGTTGCCGATGAGGGCGGCACTGCAAAGGCTCCGACAAAAGCGCCCGTAACCGTCCCCGTAAAGACTTCCAAACCCTGATCAGTTCTTCGCTGTCATTTCCAAACGCGCCGTACCGATCGGCAACTCCGTCTCCACCAGCACAGGTGTACGCGTGGTGTCCTGGGCCAGCCAGACGGTGAAGTGTGTGCTGGTGAGTTCCTGGCCGTGATCGTAAACACGCACACTGATCTTAGAGGCGGAAAACTGCCCGGCGGGGACGGTTGCCTGCTCAGAGGGGGATTCCAGATGAGCGACCACATCGTACAGGTTCTTTCCGTCGAAAACGGGCGCGCGCAGCTGCGGCACACTCTTCCAATCGGCGGCTCGGAGCATGTAAAGCAGACCGATCGGATCACGTGTGCCTGGCGACACGCGGGCCGCGGTGACGTTGGCGGGGGCCGCAGAGCCGTCGCTGATCAATCTCCACGAACTGTTCTGCTGTTTGCCCTGCTCGTGCAGGTACATCTCGTATTGAATTGAGTTGAGCTGTGCCGCATCGGTGTAGGAATCCAACTGATCGTCGAGCGGATAGAGGATGTGCATTGTATCAATCGTCTGAGCCAGAGCGCGGAAGTGCCAGGCCAGTCGGCCAAAAAAATCGCGCCGCTCGACAACGGCAAGTTGGATGGTGGCCGCATTTACAGAGAATTTGGACCAAATCACTCGAAATGAGAGACGCTCACCGGGATTGAAGGGAACGGCGGCGTCGCGCGCCGGTTGTTTGTTCGCTGCAGCCGAGCGAGCGGGATGCCGCTCTTGCACCGCCGCAGTCAATGCGGCACCAAGGACGAGCAACCCGGCGCTAGCAAGAATGGCCGGTCCTACGACGTATTTCTGTTGACGATGATTCGAAGCCATAGTCGTGTTCCGAATACCGGCCAGTCCCTTCATCTCCCGGTTACTTCATACTGCTGGCCAACGTCTTACCTTATGGAAGACTAGCGAAAAAATCAAACCGCCGCCAGGAAATCTCGCCGTGCAGCTGCCCTTGGGTATCTGCTTTTTGCGCGTGCGCTGCCAATGCGTACAGCATGCCATGGCCGGGCCGAATAGGTCCGCCACCCGCACCTAATTTGTCCTTCACACCAGTTGAGCGCTCTCGATCCCCGAATTTTAACCTCAGGTGCAATTCGGACGGCCCTCTCCGACGCAGAGCACAAGGAGTCGGGGCCTTCTCGGAAGCCCACGGGAAGAAAGGCCCGAAACGAAACCATGGCCGCCAGGCGTGTAGTAGGGACCCGTCCTCTGTTTTTCGCCGCAGGCGTTTTATTTATCGATCCTTATTCTGCCATTGCAAGGTGAACCCCCACGGCATAAGAATGCCGGGACAGCGCAGACCATCACCACGCAGCCGGCTAACCAATCGGTCCTAAGCGGTAATTAGCGCCGCCGCGGATGGGCAGCTTGCCGGTCGAGGTGCGCAGCGAGTTCTGTGAGGCTATGGACGAGCAGATCAGGCGGATAATTTGCGAGCTTGGCGTTGCCGATGCCGTAGGTCACACAACAACACCAGGTGCCAGCGTTGCGCGCCGTCTGCACGTCCACCTCGGAATCCCCTACGAGCATGGCTTGCTTGGGCGCGGCGCCGAAATCACGCAGCAAAACACCCATTCCCGCTGGGTTAGGTTTTTTGGTCTCGAAGCTATTGCCACCGTAAATGTAACGGAAGTAGGATGCTAATCTCAAACCCTCAAGAATCTGGCGGCTGAAACCGACAGGTTTGTTGGTAAGGACAGCCATGGGCATGCCGTCCAAGACAGCCAGGCCCTCACGCACTCCTGGGTAAGTCACCGTATTGTCCAGCATGTGTTCGCGATAGTAAGAGAGAAAAAACGCCAACGCGTGTTCGCATTCTTCTCGGTTGGCGCCGGGCCCGAGCGCCTGTTCGATCAGGCGCGATGCTCCCTGCCCCACGTAACCGAAAATCTGATCGTGCGGCAGGGGCGCGTGGCCCATCTCTTTGAGGGCGGCATTCACCGAGAGCGCAAGGTCAACTCCGGAGTCGATGAGCGTGCCATCAAGATCAAAGATGAGGACGCGAACGTCCGCAAACGGCGCCGGATTAGGATTCGAAGCCGTGTGCATAGAAAGCAAATCACTATTTTAGTCGAACAGACGCAGGAGCCGCTCTTCAAATGCGCCGGAGTTTCTTTGCATGCGGTGGAGGGGCTGCTAATATCACTCCTTTTCGCCCGACCGGGAGGCAATCGCAGTTCATGGCAGAGATTTTTCCTTTTCAGGCGTACCGCTACAATCTCGCGCGAGTGGAGCTCGCCGACGCCGTCACGCAGCCCTATGACAAGATCACGGCAGCGATGCAGGAACGCTATGCCACGCTAAGTCCCTACAACCTCATCGCCGTGGAGAAAGGCCAGTCTTCGCCAAAGGACTCCGCGGCAGATAACGTCTACACACGAGCCGAAAAGGCCCTCCAGCAATGGATCCGCGATGGCGTGCTGGTGCGCGATTCCCGGTCCGGAATTTACGTTTATTTCCAGGAGTATGCCGTGCCGGGGAAAACGGAACGGCGCACGCGCAAAGGGTTCATTGCGTTGGGCCGCGTGGAGGATTATGCCGCTCACGTCATTTTTCGGCACGAGTTGACGCACACCGGGCCAAAGGCCGATCGCCTGGAACTTCTGCGCCATACCCGCACGCATACTGGACAGCTTTTTATGCTTTATTCTGATCCGCAACGGCACATCGATGGCCTGCTTGATGAGATTGCGGCGCGTTCTCGTCCCGACGAGGCCCAGGACGAATACGGTGTGGCGCACCGTATTTGGCCAGTCTTCGATCCCCACATTATCGCCGATATCGTGCACGCAATGACGCCGCAAAAACTGGTAATTGCCGACGGGCATCATCGCTATGAGACGGCGCTCGCATACCGTGACGAGTGCCGCCAGAAGGGGGCCGACGCCGACGGCAATGCTCCTTACGAAAAGGCCATGATGACGTTTTTCAATACGCACGGTGAAGGACTAGTGATCTTGCCGACCCACCGGCTGGTGGCAAATCTCCGCCCATTCGATTTGGATTCGTTTCGCAAGAAAATATCCTCCGCCTTCGATCAAGAAGACTACACGTTCGGCAGCGAGGCTGCCCGTGTAGCGGCCTACGAACGATTCCAACGCGATCTGCTGGAGAGCGCTGACGTCGGAAGGGCTTTCGGGATGTACGCCGGCGACAGCTTCACACTGCTTCGTCTTCGGCGCGACGCCGATTTACAGAAACTCATGCCCAATCTATCCGCGGCGCAGCGCAAACTCGACGTCGTTTTGTTGCACAGAGTCTTGCTCGAGCAGGGCCTGGGCGTCGCACCTGCGGCAGTCACCGCCGAGCAAAACGTCAGTTATGAGCGAGAGATTGGCGCGGCTGTGAATGCGGTGGACCGAAAACGCGCCCAGGTCTCCTTCTTGCTGAATCCGGTGGGCGTCAACCAAGTGATGGCGATCGCACTGGCCGACGAAGTCCTGCCTCAGAAATCGACAGATTTTTATCCCAAACTGCTGAGCGGCCTCACGCTCTACAGGTTCGACTAAGCTCGTCACCTAATGGCCGAAGCTGCTGATGGCCGCCGACTCCGAGGGATAAACATCAAAAACGGTCAGCAGCTTCGTTACCTGCAGAATTTCCTGGAACTTCTTTCCGAGATTCGAGAGCTTGAGCGATGCGCCTTGAGTTCGGGCACTATGATGCGCCGCGACCAGGGTGCCAAGTCCCGCGCTATCGATATAGCTCACGTTACTCATATCCAAGACGATCTTCTTCTGGCCGGAGGCCAGCATTTTCTTTACTTGTTCACGCAGGGCGTTGCTCTCATCGCCGAGAACAACACGCCCGTCAAGCCCCACCACAGCGATGCCATCCACTTCGCGCACATTCATTTTGAGTGCCACGATTCGATCTCCTTTGGTTGGGTTCGAAGCGGCTCGAGCCGCTCAAAGCATTGGCCGGGCGCCATCGGGTCGCCATCTCAATTTCGCTAGTTCAATAATAGTCTGAACAAGACATATAATAGCCGCATGAGGGGCAGCGCAACTTGCACTTATGAGCCTCCAGCCGAGCCGAGCACACCGGGCAGAAACTGGACGGATTCTTGTTGTTCTCCTCTCCTTGCTTCGTTTCGAAACCGGAATCGGGAGCAACGTACTCAGTACTGGTTTTTCCGGATCGCACGAGGGATACGTATAGCACAGAAGAGGACGAAGGGGGAGTTCCGCTGGCGCCCCAGCGCAAGCGGAGCTTGCAACCAAGGGACTCATGAGATCATCTCTCTCTATTAGGGGAGGCTTCAGCGGTCAATGGCAAAAGCGATATACAGACTGGGATTCGTGATAACGCTGAGCTTCGGCGTTGCGATATCGGCCTCGGCCCAGGGCCGTGGCTTCTCAGCGCCCATGCGCGGTCTTTCGGCGCCGATGCGTGGATTCTCGGGGCAGATCCGCGGAACGTCGCGGCCGGGACGCGCCAACGGATTCAGGCGAGGCTTCTTCTTTCCTCCCGTCGCATTTCCTCCGGCCCGAGCAACTCCACTGAATCCCAGTTTCACTCCTATCAGCGGCGTGCCAGGCCTGGGCTTCGACTTTCCGCATCTGGCGGCTGTCAGCCGCGGACTTCCACAACGATTCGTCTTCACAGACCATGGCTCTTTCCCATTTTTCGCGCCCATCTTCTTTGATCCGCTGCCGTTGTACTACCCGTCCGAAGCCGGGATCTCCGAAGCGGGACAGCAACCCATATTCGTTATGACTGCACCGCCTCAGCCGCAACCGGCAACGCCTCCGGCCGAACCCGCCCCGCGAGAATCTACAACGCCTCAAGCTCCAGCCCCGCCGCCGGAGTTGGGGCAGTTGATTCTGGTGCGCGGGGACGGCCAGGTCCTGCTGGGGGTGGCTTTTACCGTCAGGAGTGGCCAACTTACCTACATCACGAACGAGGGCATCCGGCACTCATTTCCCGTCAGCGAGTTGGATAAAGAGGCGACCCGGCAGATGAATGATGCCAACGGCACATCAGTCTCGATTCCCAATTAGCTCTTTCCCATCAGTTTAAGAATATTTGAGACCGAGCTCAGCTCTTGCTGGAATGGAAGGGTTCCGGCATGTAGAAACCTGTCTCAGGCAAGCCGGCGCGCTCAAACTGGACGGTGGTGTGGTGAATGCCGAACGCCTGCGAAAGCCGCGCGCACACCTCGGCCAAAATTTTCTCGCTTTCCTCCATGTGCATATCGGGAATGCGAACGTGGCAAGAAAGCGCGTGATCTCCGGCGCCCAGGGTCCAGATATGGATATCGTGGACTTCCTGTACCCCGGGGATCTCCAAAATCGCATGGGCCACATCGGGAAGACGCATTTGTCGGGGCAATCCTTCAAGCAAAATATGTGCCGATTCGCGCAGGATTCCGATAATGGACCACAAAACAAAACCTGCAATGAGCAACCCAAGTGCCGGATCGAGCCACTGTGCGCCACTTACGCGGATGGCAAAAGCGCCTGCGAGAATGCCGATGTTGGAGAGGGCGTCCCCAAAGTTATGTACCAGCAGCGCGCGCAAGTTGAGGTCCCTGCGGCCGCGCACCAGGCCCAGAGTAATTCCGCCATTAATAGCCAGCGCGAAAACTGCTAGACCGATCATCCATTGCTCATGTACCGCCACAGGATGTCGAAACCGATCGAAAGCCTCCCAGAACAAAGCCAGCGCCACAAACATGAGCAAGAGGGCATTCGTGAAGGCCGCGAGAATGCCAGCACGGCGATAACCGAACGTCCTCTCCGCATCGGCGGGACGCTCAACCCAATGCGCCGCGATCCAAGAGATCAGGATAGTCGGGATATCCGAAAGGTTATGAACGGCATCGCTCACCAGAGCGATGGAATGACCAAGGTAGCCACCGAGGAATTCCGCCGCTACCAGCGTGAGCGTGGCCAGCAGTGCTCCAGAAAGAAATCCGGGGGCGAGCTTTTCGTGTGCATGCGTACCCTCGCGGCGGTGCACGTGCATGAAAGCCATTCTACTTCACACCTGCGGGGTGTGTACCGGATGTGCCTTTGGCGCGCGAGCACGCGCCGGCCCGATTTGGGTCTATCGCGTTCTAGGCAACCGCCGACCGAAAGCCATTTGACTTCCCCGCAAACCGGCGCTTAGTATCCATTAATCTTGTGTTTGCGAAGGGTTTCCGGCCAAGGCGTAGCATAATAAGAACCTAGCAGCGCGATCCCGAGCTTCCTCGAACGATGGCAAAAGAAGTAGCCAAACTCAGCTTCTGGGGCGTGCGTGGATCGACTCCGACGGTGGACCGGGCCACTTGGCGCTATGGGGGAAACACGCCTTGTCTCGAGTTGATCACGCCGGATGGCGACCGCTTGATCCTCGATTGCGGCACCGGTTTGCGGATTCTTGGTAATCGGCTGGCGGCCGCGTCGGATAAGACTGTTGAGGCCTCGATCCTCGTGACGCACTACCACTGGGATCATATTCAGGGCATTCCATTCTTTGCACCGCTTTATTCGCCACAAAATAAATTTCGCTTCTACAGTTTTCGATCCGAATTTATCGGACGTGACAGCCTGAAGCGCGTCTTTGAAGCGCAGATGGCCCATCCTTACTTCCCAGTGGACCTCCAGGCGATGTCGGCAGTTCGCGATTTCACTGACGTCGCCGGCGGGGATAGCTTTGCTATCGGAAAAAATCGTGTCAGCACTTGCTGGCTCAACCATCCTCAGGGCTGCCTGGGGTATCGAATCGAAACGCCCGTTGGCACGATCGTCTACGCCACCGACAATGAGCCCGGAAATTTGGAATACGAACGCAATCTAAGGCGCCTGGCCGAGGGTGCGGATATCTTCATTAACGACGCTCAGTACACTCCTGAGCAACTGGAACATCACCGGGGATGGGGCCACTCGAGTTGGCGTGAAGGCGTGCGCATCGCGGAAGCAGCCGGCGTGCGAAACCTGGTTCTTTTTCATCACGACCCGGACTCCTCGGATAAAGCCGTAGACGGGATTCTGCGCGATGCGCGTGGAGAATTTGAGAATACCTGGGCCGCCACCGAGGGCATGGTCATGACACTCGGAGAAGAAGAGACCGAGGTGGTGATTCCTGCGGTGCGAGACGGCCTGCGGCGAGAGACGCATTTCCGAGCGCGGGTCACCGGCCTCACCCAAGAGGGGAAAGCTTTCGAACAAGAAACCGTGATCCGCGACCTTAGTTTGCACGGCGCGCTCATCTACCTGGATCACAGTCCTAAACTGCAATCGGAACTTCAGGTCACCATCGAAAATCCCGGCAACGGGGATCACAGCGACCGTGCTTTGCGCGGTTACGTCGTGCGCATCGAACCCGGGCCCGAGAAAGATCAGGTCGGCGTGGGCATTGTCTTTACCGAGTAGATGGCGCAAACTCGTTTGCGCCATCGATGGAATCCAACCGCACCGTCTCGACGCGTAAGTTGATCGCCGGCCTGATCACCCAGGCGCCGCTCGCGCTCAAGAACTTCCGGCTCTATTTCATCGACCTCTATCGTCGCCAAATCCTGCGGACCAACATCGTCGCACCCTACGCTGTCATTTTTTATGCCACGCATAAGTGCAATCTGGCCTGCAGTTACTGCACTCAGAAGGAGCCGGACGTCTTTAGCGAAGAGCTGAGCACCAGCGAAACGCTGCGCCTTCTGCGCGTCATTCGCCGCGAGACCGACTCCATTGTATTCACGGGGGGCGAGCCCACCCTGCGCACCGACATGGAGGAGCTGATCGCCGCGGCCCGCCGGCTTCTGCGGTTTCGTTCGGTCATGCTCATCACCAACGGAACTCTGCTCGACCGCCGTTCCAGCCTCTTCGAAAACCTGACCGGCCTGGTGGTCAGCCTTGACGCGCTGACCATGGATCCGACAAACCCGTTGTCCAAGCCTGCGGCGTTGCCGAAAGTAATGGAGAATATCGCGCTGGCCAAATCGCGCATGCCCCATTCGCGAACCATCACGATCAGCACGGTGATCGAAGAATGGAACATCGGTGAAATCGAGCGCATTCTAGATTGGTCCGGCGAGCAAGGCTTTGTCTTTGCGACACAAACCGCGCTCAACGAAAAACTGCCTAATCTTCGGTTGATCGAAAATCAGCGCTATCTCGAGCTGGTTCGAAAGATCATCGAGAGACGCAGGCAAAATATTCAGCCCATCAATGGAACGCCACGCACCATCGAGACCCTCTTGCGATTCGGCGATTTTCAGTGCTTCCCCACCATGTTCCCGCGTGTATACCCGAATGGCGACGTTTTCTACCCCTGCGAACCGCTCCGGAAAATCGGAGGCAATTTGCTACGCGAAGGTTCGCTGGCCAAGGTTTTCGCCAGAGGGAAAAAACTCTACGGCGAAATTCCCGAGTGCCACGGAATCTGCCATCTGTTCGGGAATGTGATTTCGCATTACTACGCAAACGATTTCTGGCGCTTGGCTGGCGAATACATCCGCTAAATTATCTGCCCCAACCACAGGGCCATCTTCGATCGCTACGTACATCCGGAACGGCGGCTACGGACCGATGGCGACCGATACGCCGTAAGAAGCGGTGGCCGGGTTGTAAAGGGGCTCGATGCGCACCGATTTTGTTCTCGGTTTATAGAAGGCGGAGCGGTGGTGGTAAACGTATCCGCCAACCGTATAGCCGATCACGGATCCCAGCAAAGCGTCGGAAGGGAAGTGGTTCTCGCCCGTCACTCGCCCGATAGCGACGCCCGTCGCCAAACCGTACATCAGAACATGCAACCAAGGATGGCCCGGAGTCTCTTCAACCGTCACACGCGCCAAGGCCCACGTGGCGGCAGCATGGCCCGAAGGAAACGAACTGCTAAGAGTGTAGACGTCAGGGTGGTCGGGCCAGAACGTCCCCGTGCCGGGAGGCACATACGGGCGCTGTCGATTCGACACCAGCTTAAGGCCTTCCACGACCAAGGTGGCATCCGCGACTGCTTCCAATGACAACATGCCCGCCTCGCGCGGCCCATCCTTGTGCTCCAACGTACCAAACAAGTAGGTGGCGCCAGCGGCTCCAGCCAACACGTAGCCGGAGCCTAGGTGCGTAAAGTCATTGCTCACGCGGACCCGAGTAGTCGACGGGCCCAGCGCCCTCATGGCCCGCACGTCATACTCAAATGCCAACGTCGTCGCCGCCGCAAAAGGGACCAGCCAAAGCAGTTTCCGCGCGCGAAGCCGGATAGGCGCGGTCCAGATCCCTGCTTGATCGCGCCATATGTCGCTAAGGCACGTTAAAGGCCCAGACACCAGATCGCAAGAGCCGCGGCCCGTTCGACTCGGATTGAGGATGCCTTGCTGCGCCTGAGTTTCGCCTTGCGAAGCCGAGGAACTATCCGCACTGGCGGCGGATGAAACCGATGCGGTACCCTCTGAGGCCGGTCCGTCAGGTGCGATAACCTGCGCCCTGATCGATGGGCTGATGGCCATCACGAACACGCCCAATAAAATTGCTGGGATATCAAGACGATGAAATTGAGGTGCGCTTCTCACACAAACTCCCTGAGTCGACTGAAATTAGCGTCTCAGGAATAGATCTCGACAGGCGGAGGCAAACAGAACTGGCTGATAACCATACCATATCCGCCCATGCCCGAAGCCGGTCGCAGATTAGCGCAAGACCGATAGCTCGCGATGGAGGCGGCTACGGACAGTGGCGTCGGCCACCCGCGCCAGGTGTTCCGCAAAGCAGCCCTCGTAGATAAATTCCGATTTCGTCTGTTGGCAATCCACTCGAAAGCTCCAGCCTGCGCCCGCCTGTTCAACGAATACAGCCCGAATTTGTTGCAGCCGTACTTCTAGCAAAACGTACAGGGCAGCATCGAGAGCCCACAGCCGATCGGAACCGATGAAGAGCTTCGCCCGGTGCCGGCTTCCCTCGGTATCGATGTAGCGGCCACCATCTACCACGATCAATGCCCCCAGTTCCCGTGCCCGCGCATCGACGGAAATTTCTGGGGGCGCCGGATTCAAAAGCAGCGCAAGTGATAGGATCATAGCTCCCGCCACGAGCAGCGTCGGCGCCTGCCCTCGCGCGATGCCAAGTCCCAGCATAGCCGCACCTGCGCACACCGCGATGATCCGAGCGAAATTCCACTCTCTCCTGTGCCGACGCAATCGCTTCACCTTCGGAACGATGAGAACCAACGCGAAAAGCGTCCAGAGGGCGCCGCGGCGCAACTGAGCCGCCGACGTGCGCCATAGCGAAGCTGTGGAATCCTTCATCGAACCGTCGGCCAATCTTCGATTGGACTCTGCCCGTTGGTCGAAGGCCAAATCGAGCAGAAATTCTGTCCTCTTGTCACAAGACAGGCGATACCAGCAATAAACAGCAATGCGCCTAAGCTACAATATCATTGCATCAAAAAGGAAGTTATGGCGGAAGCGGAAACGGCAACTTCATCCGACTTGCGTGAAGAACGCAGCACAGACCAACAAAGAGCTCGCATAGGCCTGCGGACACTCCGAGCATTGCGGCATCGAGATTTTCAGCTCTTCTTCGGCGGCCAGCTCATTTCCCTGGTGGGCACCTGGATGCAGAACATTGCCCAGGACTGGCTGGTCTATCGGCTGACGGGGTCTTCACTGCTGCTGGGAACCGTTGCCTTCGTCAGCCAGATTCCCATTTTCCTGTTGGCGCCGGTAGCCGGCATCGTGGCCGACCGGTGGAACCGCCATCGGATCGTCATCGCAACCCAAACGGCGTCCATGGTGCTGGCGCTTACCCTGGCCACGCTCACGCTCGGCGGATGGATTCGCGTCTGGGAAATCATGGTTCTGGCGTCCTTGCTAGGTGTGGTGAACGCCTTTGATATTCCCGCTCGCCAGGCCTTCCTGATCGACATGGTGGGCCGCGACGATTTGCTGAACGCCATCGCGCTGAACTCTTCGATGTTCAATAGCGCGCGCATCATCGGACCGGCCATCGCCGGCATCCTGGTGGCTTCGGTAGGCGAAGGCTGGTGTTTCTTCGCTAACGGTATCAGCTATATCGCTGTGATTACCGGACTGCTCTTGATGCGGCTCACGAAGCAGGCGGCCCTCCAGAAGAAGGGCTCGCCTCTGGAAAATATGGTCGAAGGCTTCCGCTTCGCGCGCCATACAGCTCCGGTTCGGGCTCTACTGCTCCTGATTGGCTTCGTCAGCTTGGCGGCGATGCCTTATACAGTGTTGATGCCGATCTTCGCAGGCCGAATTCTGCATGGCGGAGCGCGCCAGTTGGGCATGCTGATGGGCGCGACCGGAGTCGGTGCGCTGCTCGGGGCCTTGATGCTCGCCTCTAAACCCAGCACCAGCGGGCTCGGAAAGTGGGTTTGGATGGCTGCAACCGGATTTGGCACGAGCCTCATTCTGTTTTCTTTGTCGCGGCACCTGTGGCTCTCGCTCGCATTCCTCGTTCCCACCGGATTCGGGATGATGGTACAGATGGGCGCCACCAACACGCTTTTACAAGTCATGGTTCCCGACCGTCTCCGCGGGCGCGTAATGTCGCTTTACTCTATGATGTTTATCGGAATGGGCCCTATTGGCGCTCTGCTTGGGGGCGCTGTTGCGGCCAGAATCGGTGCGCCATGGACGGTGGCGATCGGCGGAGTTACTTGCCTCGCCGGCGGCACCATCTTTGCCCGGCGCTTGCCAGCCATGCGCGCTGTGGCGCGGCAGTTGATTCTTGCCCAGGGAATGGGCAGCGGCGAACCTCCGACATCTTTACCGATGTCGCGATCGTAATTCTGAAAAGCAAACTGCCTCACGGTGCAGGCTCGATAGCGACAACCCGAGATCGGAAAATCCCCCACGAGGAGCAACCCAAACATGCAGATCGGAATGATCGGCCTCGGCAGAATGGGCGGGAACATGAGCCGCCGCCTACAGAGGGCCAAGCATCAGTGCGTCGTTTTCGACAGGCACCCGGAAAATATCAAGAAAGTGACAGACGAGGGAGGCACGGGAACGGCATCACCCGAAGAGCTTGTCTTGAAAATAACGCCGCCGCGGGCAATCTGGATGATGGTGCCGGCAGGCGGTGTTGATGCCACCATCGAACAACTCGCGCCAAAATTGCAGCGAGGGGACATCCTGATCGACGGCGGAAATTCTTACTACATTGATGATATCCGGCGTTCCAAGCAACTGCAGCAGCGGGGATTTCACTACGTGGATGTGGGCACGAGCGGCGGTGTGTGGGGCTTAGAACGCGGTTATTGCCAGATGATCGGCGGTCCGTATGAGGTCGTCGAGCATCTCGATCCCATCTTCAAAGCCCTGGCTCCCGGACGGGGAGATGCACCGCGAACGCCTGGGCGCGAGAAAATCGGCGGTACCGCCGAAGAGGGCTACCTCCACTGCGGCCCCGCAGGTGCCGGGCATTTCGTGAAGATGGTGCACAACGGGATCGAGTACGGACTCATGGCAGCCTATGCGGAAGGGATTAATATTCTGAAGCATGCCAATGTAGGCAAATCCACGAGCCGCAGCGACGCCGAGACGGCTCCGCTGCGCGACCGCGAACACTATCAATACGATTTCAATCTTGCGGATGTGACCGAGCTCTGGCGGCGCGGCAGCGTAATCGCCTCCTGGCTTTTGGATCTGACCGCCAGCGCGATGTTAAAAGATGCCAAGCTTGCGGGCTTCTCAGGCCGCGTCTCCGATTCTGGCGAAGGGCGGTGGACTATTCTGGCGGCAGTTGAAGAAGGCGCTCCGGCGCCGGTTTTGAGCGCCGCCCTATATGAGCGATTTACTTCGCGAGGCGAGAGCGATTTCGGCAATAAACTGCTCTCGGCCATGCGCTTTGAATTCGGCGGCCATCTCGAGAAGAAGTCCTGAGAAAACCCGAGCCCCATTATCTTGTTTCCCAGCAACCATGGTCGTCTGATGTATCAAAAAAATTGAAGGTCTCGCCCGGAAGGCCAAGGAGAGTCGGTAATGAGCGCGACCCTGAATGCCGGTGTTTCCGAGCGGCGCCGTTTGCCCAACGCCGCGGCTCTCTCAGACGCTTTGGTCCTTTTTGGCGCGACCGGCGATCTTGCTTATAAGCAAATTTTCCCCTCGCTCCAGCAGATGATCCGCCACGGCAATCTGAATGTGCCGGTCATCGGGGTGGCCAAAGCGGGCTGGTCACTCGACCAGCTTCGAGAACACGCACGCGAGAGTCTCGAGAAGCACGGTGGTGTAGACAAGGCCGCCTTCTCCAAACTGCTCGCGTTGCTGAATTACATCGACGGTGACTACCAGGATCCGAATACTTTCAAGAAGCTTCGCGAGCTCCTGAGCAAGGCACAGCTTGCCACTCACTATCTGGCCATTCCGCCCAGCCTCTTCCCCACCGTCGTCGAAGGCCTCGGCGCCTCGGGGTGCGCCAAAAACGCCCGCGTGATCCTGGAAAAGCCCTTTGGCCGCGATCTAGCCTCGGCGCAGCAACTCGACGCCACGCTGCACGCCGTTTTTCCCGAATCCTCGATTTTTCGCATCGACCACTATCTCGGCAAGGAAGAAGTCGAGAATCTGCTCTTCTTCCGTTTTGCGAACACGTTTCTCGAACCAATCTGGAATCGCAATTACGTGGAGAGCGTGCAGATTACCATGGCGGAGTCTTTCGGCGTCGCGGGCCGAGGCAAATTCTACGAGGAAGCCGGTGCAATTCGCGATGTCGTGCAGAACCATCTCCTTCAGGTGGTGGGATTTCTCACCATGGAGCCGCCCACCAGCATGTACGCCGAATCGCTGCGTGACGAGCAGGTTCGTGTGTTTCGTACCATCCCCCCCATCCAGCCGGCAAACGTGGTCC
>QHYS01000288.1:1066-2127 GCA_003223325.1 Acidobacteriota bacterium | reverse complement strand
ATATCGTCCACCCGCTGGACGGTGACGGGCGAGCCGTCGTGGTTCTTCATCCAGACCGGGAGCGCCGGCGTGACGTCCTTGTTCAGGAGCACGTCGGTGTACCAGAACAAGATGTCGTCGGCGCCAAACGGGCTGCCGTCCGACCACTTGGCCCCCTTCCGCAGCGTGACCGTCCAGGCGGTGAAGTCCTTGGACGACGTCACGCTCGAGGCGTACTTGGGCTCGACCTTGGTGCCGTCCGGCGAGTAGCGGACCAGGGCGTCGTACACGATGCGGTGGACGTTGTTGAAGTCGCTCGGCCCGAGAAACCCCCGGCGCCACACCCCGCCGTACCGGCCGACCCCCTCGACCGTGTCGACGACGAGCGGGTTGTCCGGCAGGCGCTGGTCGACCGGCGGCAGTTTCCCCGCCCGGACGAGGTCGGCCAGCATCGGCGCCTCGTGGTACGCGGACGTCTGGGCCAGCGCCGGTCCCTGGCCGCTCCCGCCCGGGAGCCCGATCCCCAGCGCGAGCAGGACTGCCACAAGGACGACGACGCGGGACGGTGTGCCTCTCATCGGAGCGCCTCCATTGCTCTCGGTATAGCGGAATGTCGGTCCCTTCCCCTCGGATACACGGAGGGCCGGTCGATAACCTGTTTCAATGCTCGCCACGGCCAGTAGCTCGAGCGGGCAGAGGTCCTGTTTAAGAGCGCGGCTCACTGATCGTGACCAGCAATCGCAGAAATAATGAGGGCGTGCCTGTCAAGGCCACCCCTTGGGACCACCCGCAGGGATCTTCAGGAGGTCGATGCTGGAATATAACTGATTGCCGACCCCGGATTCTGTGGCTTTACATGGAGTTTAAGGCGTTTGGCATTACGATCAGGGGGGATTCCAAAGGCGGTGTGCGTCGTGCGACAGCCAGAACACTTGTACGGGATATGTGCAATACTCGTGAAGGCGGGGACGAAGGCAGCACTCGCATTCGCGGTATCCATGACACTGTTCCTGAACGCAGCTCACGCATCCGGCCTAGTTACGTTCACGAGTCCCAACCCGCAGGTCTCCGGATTATTTGGC
>QHYS01000288.1:0-878 GCA_003223325.1 Acidobacteriota bacterium | reverse complement strand
GCAACGCATACGTCTTCGATGCCGCATCAGGCGACCTAGTCTGCACGCTCACGAGTCCCAACCCGCAAGCCACCGGATCATTTGGCTTTTCAGTCGCAATCAGCGGCCAAACCGTGGTCGTTGGTGCCCCATTTGAGGATGCGTTTGGGATCTCGCAGGCAGGCAACGCATATGTCTTCGATGCCAACTTGTGCACCCAACTCGACATACCCCTGGAGGGCCTTTCGAGTCCCAACCCGCAAGCCACCGGAGCTTTTGGCTTTTCAGTCGCAGTCAGCGGCCAGACCGTGGTCGTTGGTGCCCCAACGGAGGATGCGGGTGTGATCTTTCAGGCAGGCAACGCATACCTCTTCGATGCCACGGATGGCTCCCTAGTCTCCACGCTTACGAGTCCCAACGCGGAGACCCAAGGATTTTGTGGCGTTTCGGTCTCAATCAGTGGCACGACCGTGGTCGCTGGTGCCCCAAACGAGACCGGGGGTGGGCAGGCGGGTGCAGGCAACGCATACGTCTTCGTGCGCCAATCAGACGGCGTCTGGATCCAAGAGGCAGTCCTCACGAGTCCCAACGCGAAGACCCAAGGATTTTTTGGCTTGTCGGTCTCAATCGATGGCCAGACCGTGGTCGCTGGTGCCCCAGGGGAGACTACGGGTGGGCAGGAGCGTGCAGGCCACGCCTACGTCTACACCTTCGAGGCGATACCTGACGCCTGGGTCCTCGGGGGCTCGTTTGCGAGTCCCTACGCGCAAGAGGGCGGACTGTTTGGCCAGTCGGTTGCTGGGTCTTTCGACAGTGCCAGCGGTGAGACCGTGCTCCTTTTTGGTGCTCCAGTGGAGACTGCGGGTGGGCAGGAGGGTGCAGGCCACTCTTACTTAAAT
>QHYS01000287.1 GCA_003223325.1 Acidobacteriota bacterium | reverse complement strand
ATGCCTCAGTTTCGGGCGCGGCGTGAATGTAGCGATCTTCCGAGGGGCGGGTGGTTTTCTGATTTTCTGCTGGACAAAATGAGATCTCTTGGCTACCCTAACCTGGGATGCAGCGAACAGAGACGCCCCATGCGCCTTCACCCCTCGTCCCGCTAACCTTTTGTGCGCGTCGCTTCTCGATCTCCGAACTGGAGATGATCCGGGAAGTGACCGGGGAGTGCGGCGCGCTCAGCCGCACCGAAATCTCGCGCACCTTGTGTGAGCTACTGGATTGGAGGCGACCCAACGGAAAGTTAAAGAACCACGAATGTCGGTTGCTGCTGGAACGCCTGCGCGACCAGGGGTTCGTGAATTTACCGGCCCTGCAGTCGTTCCGGGGACGCGGACCGCGCCGGGTGCGGCTCACCTCCCGCAGCGACCCCCAGCCGGAGATCACCGGCTCGGCCGGGGATTTCCAGCCGCTGCATCTGAGTGTCGTCGGAGCCGAGAACGCGGAAGAACTCCGGCTCTGGGCCGAGTACGTGGAGCGCTACCACTACTTGCGGCACCGGGTGCCGGTGGGCGCCAGCCTCCGCTACTTGGTGCGCTCGCTGCGCTACCGCGAAGCGGTGTTGGCCTGCCTGTTATGGTCTTCTCCCGCTTGGAAGATGGCCGCACGAGATCGCTGGATTGGATGGACCGCCCCGCAGCGGGCGCACAACCTTCCCTACATCGTCAATAACAGTCGTTTCCTGCTGCTGCCCTGGGTGCGGGTCCAGGGATTAGCGAGCAAGATCCTCGGGCAATGTGCGCGCCAACTGCCCCGCGACTGGGAACAGCATTATGGCTACCGCCCACTGTTGTTGGAAACCCTGGTGGAAGAGGAGCGCTTTCGCGGCACCTGTTATCGGGCTGCCAACTGGATCGCCCTGGGACGGACTCGGGGCCGGGGCCGCATGGATCGAGACCATCAAGCCCCTCTCCGGCCCAAACTGCTTTTCGTCTATCCTCTTTGCCGGCGTGTCCCACAGCGCCTCTGCCAGGCGACCGCTCCCACCTATACCGAACCTCCCGACCAGGAGGATCGGGCGTGGGCCTAAATTTCTGCCCGGACTGCTTCGAGAAACAGCGCCGCATCGATCATCTCGAGGAAGAAGTTCGCCGCCTGAAGCAGCAGTTGCACTACCGCGAGCGCCAAGCCGAACAGGGACCGTTTGGCTCCTCTACCCCTTCGGCCCGTCGCCCCTTCAAGGCCCACAGCTCGGAAGAGCAAAGAGGGAAGGTGGGCGGCGCTCGGCCGGGCCATGCAGGACACGGGCGGGCCACCATCGATGTGGCCGAGGCCCACCACTGTGAAACGGCTCTGCTCGGAGAGAGCTGTCCGCACTGTGGCGGCCCTCTGGAGGCTAGGGGATTTCGTTCGCGCTCGGTCCTCGACGCGCAGCCCCTGCGGGCCCAGCGGATCGTTTACCGACTCCAGAGGAAATACTGCCCGTGCTGTGACCGCTTCGTCCAGGCGCGAGCGGCCAGCGTGCTGCCCCGAAGCCTGTTCGGCAATCAGCTGATCACCCAGGTGGTCTTTCTGCATTACCGGCACGGAGTACCGATGGGCCGAGTCTGTCAGCAACTGGGCATCGGTCTGGGCGCGACGTTCGCCCTTCTCCACCGCATCGCCTCCCGGTTCGGGGGAACGATGGCCCAGCTGCTCGAGGAATACCGACAGGCTCCGGTCCGCCATGCCGATGAAACCAGTTGGCGCAATGAGGTCGCTCCGGTTACGTTTGGTTGTTTGCCACGCCCACGCTCAGCGTGTTTCTTTTCCGCTCCTCGCGTTCGGCGCGTGTCGCTCGCGAGGCCCTGGGCGAGCTGCCGCTTCCCGGTGTCTTAGTCGTCGACCGCTATAACGCCTATCACCGGGCTCCCTGTAAGCTGCAGTACTGCTTTGCCCATCTGATGCGAGAGGTCGAAGATCTCGCCCAGGAGTTTCTGGATCACGGTGAGGTTCAGACTTTCACCTCGACGTTGATTCCCCTCTTGGCGGCGGCCATGCATCTTCACGCCCAGCCACTCTCGGACGGCGACTATTCCCGGCAAGCGCACCAGCTGCAGCAAGAGATCCAAAAGGTGATTGCACAGCCAGCCCAGCATCTCGGCGTGCGGCGGATTCAGGATCTCTTTCACGAGAATGCGGCTCGTCTCTACCATTGGGTCGAAGATCGGCGCGTCCCTGCAGATAACAACCGGGCGGAGCGTGAGCTCCGTCCTACGGTCATCGCCCGCAAAACGAGCTTCGGATCGCAATCCGATGCAGGAGCGAAGACCCGTGAAATCCTCACGACCCTGGTCCACACCTTGGCTTTCCGTTTCCCAGATCCCGAGACGCACTTCAAATCTGTCCTCGACCAACTGGCGGAAGATCCCACTCGCGATCCGATCCGCTTAATGTTCCCCTTCAACTCCAGTTAGATTCCGCCTCGAGGCACCCGCGTGGAATTCAGGCTGACCTTTGAATGTTCGCCGAGTCGGCGACGCAGAGACGCTCGTGTGCGGCCTCACGCCGCGCCCGAAACTGAGGCATCACTACTTCAGGAAAATTTGTCTTGACTTTATCGTTGGTGCAGTGCTAGACACACAGACACAAAGTGTCGGAGGTCCTTCCTAAGTCTAAGTCGTAGGCCCTTCCCAAGGTGGCGTAGGCGTGTGCTTCGGCACTTTAAAAGGAGGGTGTTCATGAAATCCGTGACCTTGAAGGTGGACCGAGCCGGAAAAGTGATCAACCTGCTCGGCACGGCTGTAGGTGTGTTTCTGTTTTCTCTATGGCAGTAACGGACGTATTCTCGGAACCGTTACAGACCAAACCGGCGGTGTAATATCAGGCGCCACGATAACAATCATCGACAAAGACCGGGGCGTCGCGGCAACTCTGACCACCGACTCAGCGGGGGAGTATAACGCCCCCACTTTGCTTCCCGGCACATACATCATCCGCGCCGAGGCCAATGGCTTTAGGAGGCTGGAGCGCCAGAACGTTTTGCTTGAGGTGGGCAAGGAGGTTCGCGTTGACTTGACCGTGCAGCCCGGCGAGCAAACTCAAACCGTCACGGTCACCGAAGCCATCCCGCTGATTGAGACCACCAACGCCACCCTGGGCGGCACGCTCAACAACGCGGTAATCAACGATCTGCCCCTCAACGGCCGCAACTACCAGAATTTACTTAGCCTGCGCCCGGGCGTGATGGTCCAGCCAGGTGGCTCGCCCTGGACCCAGAGCACCAACGGCGTTCGTCCCGACGAAACCGTCTGGATGGTGGAAGGCGTTATCAATGTCAATTTCCACGACTACCGCCCCCTCGCCAATATGCCGAGCCCCTTCACCGACGGGGCCACCATCCTGCCCATCGACGCCATTCAGGAATTCAACCTCGAAGAAAATCCCAAAGCGGAGTACGGTTGGAAGCCCGGCGCCACGGTGAACGTGGGCATCAAATCGGGAACCAACAATCTTCACGGCTCGGCTTACGCCTTTGGCCGCTTTACTGACTGGGCGGCCCGCAACTTCTACGACCCGGGTCCAGCGGGAGCTTGCCCCAATTGTAAGGATAAGCTGCCCACCGAGCTGGAGCAGTTCGGCGGCGTGCTCGGCGGGCCGATCAAGAAAGACAAACTCTTCTTCTTCGGCGGTTACGAAGGGCTGCGTTCCTTCGTCGGCAACGCGCTAGGCTCCAACGTTCCGGCGCGCGGAAGCCTCGGAGGAGATCCGGCGAACAGCTCGGTGGACGCCATCTTAGCTTTGCAGAACGCCACCCCGGCAATACCAGTCAGCGCGATCAGCAAAGCCTTGCTTGGGTGTCCCTCGGGCACATTGACGGCCGCTTCCGTCTGCACCGGCGGTCTCATCCAGAACGCCGCCGTGAACTCGACCACGTACACCAGCAGTTTCCCCAATACCAACACCAGCGACAACGGCATCGGGAAAATCGACTACGCCATCAGCGAGAAAAACCGGATCAATGGCACGGTGTTCATCAGTCACTACCTGGCCAATGGAGAAGACCATCCCGTCACGGCTAGTTATTGGCAGAATTCGGATCCTATAAGGACCTACACGGCCACCGGTAACTGGACTTACCTCCCAAGGTCCACCGTGGTGAACGAAGTTCGGTTTAGCTACAACAAGGTTAGCTTTACTCTTCTTCCCGACGACGCCAGTCTCTTCACCAATGGCGTGGACTACCCCCTTAACACGGGCATCACCAGTACGGGAGGGTTCCCGAGTATCGAAATCTCGGGTTTTGCCGGGCAAGTTCTGGGCAGTTGGCGTAACCGTCCTGTGAATTTCGACACTCACTATTACGATTTTCAGGATAATCTCTCGTACCTGTGGGGCAAGCATGCCTTCAAGTTCGGCGTCGAGTACACGCCCATCACGGATCTGTTCAACCTACACGACACGCGCGGCCGCATCCAGTTCCGGGGCAAAAAAACGCCCGGGCTCACAGACTGTAGCGGAGGAACAGCATCCTGCCCACTCGAGGACTTCTTCGCCGGCAATCCGGGGCGAGCGTTTCTCCTCACCGGTACGACGCAACGCAACTATACGTTTACGTCCATCGCCGAGTTCATCCAGGATGACTGGCGCGTCACCCCGAAATTGATAGTCAACCTGGGCCTGCGCTACTCCTTCGTAACTCCCATGAAGGAGAAAAACAATCTCCTGGGGAATTTCGATCCAACGCTGGGAATGGTCCAGCAGGGTCAGTCGTCGGTGGGCGATACGCTCTGGAAAACAGATCACAAGGACTTCTCGCCACGGCTGGGTTTTGCCTGGGATCTTTCCGGCAAGGGCACTACGGTGGTCCGGGGCGGGGGCGGCATCATCTATTCGATGTTCAACCCGGCCCAGTTCCTGCAGTCGTCGCCAAATAACTTCGGGGGTGGCAGCTTGGCCGCCGTCCCAACGGGCGGCTGCACAACTTCCCCGACCCCTCCAAACCCTTGCCCAAAGACCTTTGGCGGCACCATCGATCTCGGCACGCCCGTTCTCAGTTCCTCTAGCCTCAAATGGACTGGCCCTGTCTTCCCCACCGGCGCCGTGGTCAGTTGTACTTCTGTTAAGCAGTGCAGCATCATGGCGGTAGATCCCAAATATGTCGCGCCCTACATCGTGAATTGGACCCTGGGCGTCCAGCACGCCTTTACCAGTAACCTGTCGCTGGACGTGAGTTACGTGGGCACTCACGGCTCGAGACTCACTAATTTCGTCAGCCTCAATCAGGCGCCGGCAGGCGCAGGTTATTGTTTGAATACGCTGACGGCGTTACAGGCCGCTGATGCCTGCAACCCGGCCTCGCCCAATTTTATGGACACCGGTCTAGCCGAGCAGGAAGCCAGGCCGTACAACACCGCATTCCCATACTTACAGTTTGTTGACCGGACCACGAACAACGGCCGTTCCAACTACAACAGTCTGCAGACGACCCTGACCGAGCGGTTTTCGCACGGGCTTTCCTTCACCACCGGTTACACTTTCGGTCATGGTCTCGACAACGGTTCCTTGAGCCGTTTCGGAAACCTTCCGCAGAACAGCCTGGATCCGGGGGCGGAGTATGCTAGCGGCGACTTTGACGTCCGTCACCGTTTCACTCTCACCGCCACTTACAACATCCCCGGGAAAAAAGGCTTTGGCCAGTTACTGGAAGGCTGGAAGCTCAATTCCATCGTAACCCTTCAGAGCGGCCAGCCCTGGTATGTGAACGATACCAACTTAGACTTCAGCGGTACCGGAGACACAGCCGATCGCTGGAATTTCTATGGGAACCCCAAAGACTTCACCTCCGGCGCCAGTTCCATTCCCTTCTGCTCCGGACCAGGCGCCAACGGTTGCACTCTAACTAGCGGCGTTTCCGGCCTCCAGAGCTTCTTTTCTGCCTCCGACTCCACTGCAATGTGGGCGAAGTGTACGGCGGTATCCCCCGACCCCACTACGCTCGCGGCGGGTGGTTGCTTCGTGAATGGCAATTCGGTGATGGTTCCTCCCAAGCTCGGAACGTTCGGCACCATGGGCCGGAACATCTTCCGCGACGCCGGCTTCAAGAATGTGGATTTCTCGGTGTTCAAGGAGTTCAGGTTGAAGGAACGCTACGGCGCGGAGTTCCGCGTGGAGTTCTTCAACTTGTTCAATAAGCCCATCGTCGCCAATCCGTACGGCGCGTCGAATGGTTCTGGTCTGGGCATTGACCCCTCCGGGACCTCCACGTTCGGAGCTGGTGGCGCGACGCCTGACGTCGCAGCCGGCAATCCGCTCGTCGGTTCTGGAAGCAACCGTGTGATGCAACTCGGCTTGAAGCTCACGTTCTAAATGCGTCCCGGCTCACGCTACGTGGGGTTAGACCTCGCCCAGTTTTATTGGGAGTGCGTGAAACTGGTGGCTACTTCGGAAGAACTAAGTGAGACAGACATCCTGCGCCGCATCATAAGATCCTGGAGCGAGACGCTTCCATCTGCGATTCAACAGAAGGCCCGCGCTGAGACTACCAGAGTGGAAGCTTGGAAAGCCCAGGAACTGGATGGCAGACTCCAGGCTAAACAGGCTAAGTTAAATGCACGTCGAGCCAAATTACGGGGAAAAGGACCTCCAAACGCTCGAGGACCGTTTCGCCGGCGCCGAGAAAGAATTTCAGCCAACAATTGAGTCTCACTCCAAGCCAGTAGATGCCGCCAAGAATCCATGAGCCTACCGCGATCTTCGGGGTGAAGGGCAACAGTCCAGCCCCAATCCGACGCCTCTTCCTGAGAGATGCTCAGCGTAATCCAGCCAGCGCCGGTTGAAGAATTCGGCTGAGCCGTCCGCACGAGCGGACCACGCGAGCGTGGGGATCGCGTCAACCACAAGGCGAACGCCCCGAGCCTGCCGAGCCTGTTCGGAACTATGCGTCGCGGATACCATTGGGTCATTAGATGTTTTCGCCTACCTTTAGGTTCGCGTGTGCGTTCGAGCTGATTCTGGCGGCTCCCCTGCTCGGCACGCAGGCGGCCCGCTTCGAATCAATAGAGTACCTCCTTGAGGGCCAACAGGAAGCACCGGAACTTCAAAGTTTTGTTCCAATCCGGGATTTCATAACTAAGTTTTCCACTGGAGTGCCGCTTGAAGCGTGCTCTGGTTCTAGGTAGTCTCGGCTCGGCCGGATCTCTCGGCGGTTTTTCGGAACTGCCTACGTGCTACGTATGAAGAACGGGATGAAGGCACCACGCTTCTCGAGCCTTGAATTGAGAGTCCAAGCCATCGCCAGACGCCAGGCAAATAATCAACTGTTGCGCGTCCCGTGGAGCAGATTTCGCAGGGCTTACGAGGAGTATCCGCGCTGGCAAGCTCTGGCGCTCTGGGGCGAGGCTGTCAGCGGGACAGAGGACCACGCACCTTCCTCGGTATTGGCGACTGTCAAAAAGCGCTGTCCAGGTTTTCTAGAGGGCAGCGCGCAGCCGCAACACTCCGGACCCCTGGCTCTTCGCCTGCTCGAGTGGGTTCACACTGAAAGATTCGGCTATGCAAAGCAGCAAGGCTGGCTTGATGCGCTGATCTTCTATGGAGTTCGCCATCCTCTCTCCCGAGCGGTTTGGGCATATTGGGAGCACTTTGAAAAGGAGTGGAATCGAAAGCGCCCGGCTCCGCTTCCCCGCTTCGAGCGATGGTGGCGCTTGACGCTTGAATGGGAATTGTTCGACAGAACCGATTCTTCGTTAGTCGCTACAGCAGTTGAAGGGTACGTCCGTTGGGAGGCCCTCATGCTATGGCTCCGTCCGTTGTTCAGTGCAAATCTCAACATGCCTTCCCATGTGCTATCTGAGATAAGACGCAAGTACCCCGAAGTTTCGAGGTTCAGGACTTCAGCCGCCGAGGCTCGCCGTCAGCCAACATCGAGCACCTGGCAGAGAATCTGCAATTGGGGTAAGGAACATTTCTTATCGCAGGCAAGAGAGGCGGGTTGGGTTGACAGTCTTCTTGAGCAAGCGCGTTGTCACCCGTGGCACGTGCGAACGCACGCGTTTGCCGCACGTTGGACAAAGGAGTGGATTGTAAGTCACTCGCTTCCTTATCCCTCTCTCCGCGAGTGGGAGCGGGCCGCGGCCCGCTATGTCACACTAGGCGGTCCACCAGGCTCTTGTTTTAGGAGCTCTCCGAAACCTTCGCCTCACACTTCTTGATATGACGGAAGAATGCGTTGCCGCGGATCCTATGGCCTTTTGCGCACTGTCTGACGATGCAGGCGTGCTTACGTAGGGATATGAGGCGTGGCGAGGCAGATTCGCCCGAGGCCCGCACCAAACCCATCGAATTCTCGAGCCAGTCTCTGGTCTCACGGTTCAGGAAGTCATAATTAATTAGCGAACCGTGGTGCCGGCAGAAATCTCTGAGAGATTTCTCGGTAATCGTGGGGTCGTATAATCTTAAGACACGATTTGCAATGAGCCGTTTAATCGTCTCGACGGGCACACCCAACGAATTAGCAACTTCCGCCCACACCCGCTGGGCCCGCGAGATTTTCCCTGATGGGGTAGACAGTTTGGTTGCAACAGACGGATTACCAGGCGTCGAGACACCGCCTTCACTATTCCTATCTGGCTTAACAGGGGTCCGTGCCGGCTCATCACCCAGTTGCGCCGCGCGGAAACAGCCGGACTTATCCAAACGATCGAGCGATTCTCGTGTGATGCGCGGATCGCGAACCTCAAGCAGCCCTTCCACGATCCACCGCTGGACTGTTTTCTTACCTAGATGCAAGTCTACTGCGAGTCGATGGCGCGAAAAACCGTCTAAGTGAACACGACTGCTCTTGCCGAGAAGCATGAGATGACAGCGCACCGCCGCTTCGGACCGATGCAGCATCCCCGCGATCACCTGCGGACTCTTGTAGCCAGCGAAGTTTAGAAGCGTTTTGTTGTCATGCTCTGACCAGGCTGAGTGAGAGCGGTCTTGGCCACGCTTAGAGATGTTTTGAGACAGATGGAGCTTCTCGGCGCGTTGCCAGATTATATGCGGCCGCCAGGCGGGATGGCGCTTTAGGAGCTCGCGGACTGCCTCCTGCTTTCCTAACCAACCTTTTTCGTACCCACGAGACAGAATCTGATCGTCTTCCATGCTCCAAACGCTCCTGCGGTAGGGTGTACCGTTCGAAGGAAATCTGAGCTGGCGTGTGCGTTGCCAGAGTTGCGCACGTTCAACTCCGGGCTCTAACTTCAGAATTCTTTCGATTGCTGCATGAGAACCGATTCGGCCGCGCCTTGCGCCTTCTAACAAGATCTTATCGACTTGTTCTGGAGTGAAGAACTGGTAGGAATCCCACTCATTTTCTCTACGTCGACGGACCCGCATAGAACAAACTCCCTGCGGCAGGGACCCCGTTGACGATAGCCTTACCCGTCTCGTTCCTCTTTGGCATGCCGAGCTGGCTACTGGGGACGGTCAACCACTATCCTTGGCAAAACAAAATGTGATACGAGCGGGAACTGTCTCAACGACTGTTCACATCATTGCTTCCCGCCCGTTGCCCATGTTCTATAGTTGATCCCTCCGTCCCTCTCCCAACCGAAAACGTGCCTCGGTTCTGCGCTGGCAAATCGTCACCAGGGACACTATTCGGCGCCTTAGTACGAATTGAAAAACCGATTCGATGAGCGAACTCCCAAGCGGTGCAGGGTGACCGTCTCTTCCATCCCTTCTTTCAGGCAGCACGCCGCGCTGGGGTCACAGATCAAATACCGTTAGCCATCCGTCAACTGGCTTATAACACTCGATACCTACCACCCCTCTACTTCATTTACGAGTAAATCTGCTCGTGTTTAAGCCTCGGAAAGAATGGCGTCAATTACCCTTAACGCGTAACAAGATCAGCTAGCGAACCTGCCTAGCTGATTTGATTAGAGACGAACGTGCTTCCGATCCAAGGCTGATCGGTGCGGGAGGCTAGATCAGAAAACGCAGGCCCACGGTCATGCCGGGCCCATCGGGATTCTGTCGCATCCATCGGACTTCCATAACCGTGGGAATTCCGACATGCGATCTGTCGGGGAAGATCTCACAGTGCAAGACAGCAGACTTTTCGATGGGCTGTTCGGTTAATAAGCAAAGCCCACCGTGGTTAATATTAGGACTCGTCCCTGAAGGGTCTCTTCATCACCGTGCCGAAATCCCAGGAATGAAATGCCCCTGCCCTGGAGCTTCCAGGGAACCGGCTAACGTCGCCCGGAGCGCTTTTCGTGGCCTCTCTTCACAACTCCGAGGAACACTACAGGCCACCAAAATCTCCGGCAACACTACAAATAGACTAAACGAGCCTAGAATGCGGGACATTATCGAGCGCGTCGAGGTGCATAGTACTCTTAAACGTTAAGCTCCGCGCAAGCTCATACGCTCGATTCGGCGTTTCTGCAGAGCCGCTGTGCGGGTCTTGCTCGCCACAGTCTGGACCGCGGCTTACGAGGCAGCTCGCTACAGTTCTCAGCGCCCTCGAAGTCTTGCCTTTCGACCCGCCTGCCGATAGTACGTATGGCTTGCTTCGAGCTCGTCTTGAACAGAGCGGCAAGCCGATCGGGGCAAACGATCTACTTATTGCTGCCCAAGCGCTTGCGCTCGGCCATGTCCTTGTGACCGACAATGAGCGCGGATTTGCTCGGGTTGACGGTCTTATTTGCGAGAATTGGCTGCGTTTCGATTGAAGCCCAATTAGCTCTTGTATGTTGTCCGATGCTTCTGCACGAGTACAAGATGAGCGCAATCAAGGCCAGCACACCTCCCCTGCGACAACGAGCAGGCCCAGGAGACCGAGATGTCTTGGTTTTAGCATCCCCAGTCAACAATTATGTGGTGGACGTGGGCACTGAACCCACACATTCCTTGGCGATCCTAAACTGCACCCCAAACCGTGATGTGCACTGGGTGGGTAGCACTGGTGTCAGGGGAACTAACCGTTGAAGCCCGGTGATGGTCGATGGTGCAACCTAGGACGCCCGGCGGATCTCTTCACGAATAACGCGGCGGAGTGTCTTTTCCAATGGTTCCTGGACGCGCTGGATGTGTTGGCGTAGGACTTCGTTGATGACGGTCTGATAGTTGCCGCCACCGGCACGTTCGACTTGGTCGCGGAACCAGGCAATGATTTCGTCATCGAGGCGGATGGTGATTCGTGTTTTCCCCTTGGGAACGGAAACGACGGCGCCACGCTTTGCCTTACGGAAATCGTATTCACGCTTCATGATGTTCCTCGTACTGAGTAGTCTCTCGGGCTGTGGCCGGGCGTGCCGAGATCAGGCGCACACTTCCCCCCGCCAGGTGTAAACCACGACGAGGAGGCGGCCAAGTACATCTCTTCCCAGAGTGATCCACCGCTCCTCCTCTTCTGAGAATGGATCGCGCATCGTCAAAGCAAGGTTGTCCTCGAGCACGGTCACGGCATCAGCAAAACGGACTCCATGCTTGGCGAAGTTCGCTTTCGCTTTGGCCGGGTCCCATTCGTAGCTCACAGCTCTTTAGTATATGCACATGTGTGCATACATGTCTATCTTGCGGATTGGGCAAAAATTCTCATGATAAGCCTATACTCAAGAACCCACGGAGCACAGCGCTCTTCAAAATCCTGGAGATTCCGAGGTGGAGAGGCATTTCCTTCTCGAAGCTCAAAAAAATCGCGTTTAGAAGCTTCCCCATAGTAGGGTCGTGGCTTCCCGGTCACCTTCACCGTCGTGCAGTTCTGAACGCCTGCTTCAGAGTCGCTGTGGTGGCAGATGAATCGGAATCGCCTCCCGCCGATTCCGGCGATAGACCCGAAAGTCACGGTCCACCGTGATAACAAAGTGCCGAGGATAAAGTTCGCTCATCCGTATCAAACAGAGATCGGCCAGATCTGGGTTGCGGTCACGATAACGCCGGGCGAGTTCTGCCAGGGGCGCGATGTTGCGATTGCAGTCGAAGGCCAAGCGCAGCATCTCATCCTGCAGCAGTGCGAGAACATACGAACTGGATTCAAGTTGAAAGGCCGCTTCGGCCAAGACAGCTTCGCACGTCAGTAAGGGTTCGGTAATTTGCTTTGCGACATCGACAGCCCAAACATGGTGCTGGTCGTTCCGTCGGGCGAATGCCACGATGAGGCCAGCGTCGGCAATGCCCTTCATGAGCGGGAAAATCCCTTGCGAGAAGAAACATCCGGCGGCCCGCCAGCGATCGCTCCAGCATGGCGAAGGAAACGCTGTTTTCCTCCCTTGGCCTTGGCAGTTTCCAGTTGCTCGCGAATGAGCCGCCCAACGGGAATACCCGTGCGGAGTGACGTCTCTTTAAGCCAATCAAGAAGCTCGTCTGTAAGACGAACCGTAAGCGTATGACTCATATGCCATAATTGTAACACACACCACGCTCATCTGAGCCTGACCTGACGCGCTTTGAACCTTCTAATCGACTCCGTCAAATCTACACAGGTTCTCAAATCGTCTCTCCGGGATTGCATAACGGCAGAGTTCTGATCGTCCTCCAGGGGCGCGCCACTTCTTTCGGGCTTTGTGCCAGCGGGCTTCCGTTCGTTTAGAACTCTCGGTCGACAATCCAATGGACCCATGCTTCAAACACGTTTCTAGGTCCTTGTGTCAGCGGCGGAATGAGACTGGTCCAGTGTGGTGGTCCAATTGGTGCTGGACCGCCAGAGATTGATGGCGGCGAACCTTGGCCATACAGCATAAAAATTCTTGACTGCTGGTTTTTGGGG
>QHYS01000286.1 GCA_003223325.1 Acidobacteriota bacterium | reverse complement strand
AGCTGAGGCAAGCTGGGCCTGCGAACCACTCCAGATGGGGCGTGGAAGCACCTAGGTCTGTTGCCGGGATTACGTCAAATCAGGCGAGCGCGGTAAACTCGGGCTAGACGCTTGCTTGACCGAAGGCGTGAAAAAACTTGTCTACACGTCTTCCAGCGCAATCTACGGAGTCCCCAAGGCGAATCCTGTCACTGAACAAACTGAGCCGAATCCTCAGGAGGATTATGGCCGAGCAAAACTCGCAGGGGAAAAACTCTGCTGGGAATATGCTTCCCGTGGGCTGGATGTTTCGGTCATCCGTCCCCGGACGGTCGTGGGGCATGGAAGGCTCGGGATTTTCCAAATTTTGTTCGAGTGGATTTACCAGGGCAAAAACATCCCCGTATTAGACGGAGGAAACAACGTCTATCAATTTGTTCACGCCGATGATCTTGCGGAGGCCTGTATCTCGGCAAGCCAGGCCAAAGGGGCACAGGCCTACAACTGCGGCGCGAGCCGCTATGGAACTCTACGTTCTGTGTTGGAAGCTTTGTGCGAATACGCTGGGACGGGATCTCGCGTGAAGTCACTGCCAGCATGGTTGATCGTGCCTGCGATGGAAGCCTGCTCTATCCTGAGACTTTCTCCGCTGGGTAGCTATCATTCGCTGATGTATGGGCGCTCGATGTACTTTGACATTACCAAGGCTAGCCGTCAGTTGGAATGGGCGCCGAAATATTCGAATGACGACATGTTTATCGAAAGTTACCGCTGGTATGTTCAGAACCGGGAACGCGTGCTTGCTCGATCGGAGGGGGGAGCCGACATAGGTCCGCGGTGAAAGCGGGTGCACTAGGGGTTCTGCAAAAAATCTTGTAGCTGTCCCGGCGGCTACCGTTGGGTATGCCGTGCCTCGCCATCGATCCGTAATCACTTTCTTATTTAATTTGGATACGACGTAGATCGGATGGGTCAGCCTCGGCATGATCTTGGCTAAGATGTGACCCGCACCCCTGGCTCCACGCACGGAATAATACGACCTCTGAGTTGCCTGACAAAGTAGCTTCAAATCAGGCCTTGGAGAGTTGCGGCTCGCAGGGTGCCGTAGGCGATCAGAGAGCCGCAACTCGGCGTGCGAACACCCTCGATGCCAAATAACCCAGGGCGCCCTGAGACCGCTACTCGCGAGTATCGATTACTGGCCAGTTAGCAATCCTTCCTACCTACAGCACTCCAACTATGACAAGAGACATGTCGTCGGTGGGAGGACCGCCGCGCCAAGCAGCGACCCTGTCAACGATGGCTTGCTTCATACTCGGAAGCGGCAGGGCGGCCGTTCCTTCTACAATATCGGCGAATCCTTGAATCCCGAGCATCTCCTCTTGGGCATTGAAGCTCTCGATGAAGCCATCGGTGTAAATCACCACGCGGTCGCCCGGGTGCAAGGGAACTTCGACCGGCTCCCCTTTCACCGCATCCTCCAGAAGTCCCAAAAGCGCGCATTGTGATTCCAGCAACCGCAGGGAGTCGCCAGGCCGAGCCAGCATTGCCGGCGGGTGGCCGGCCCCGGCAAATTCGAGCACGCATCCGTCCCGCCTGAGATGCGCCGCGGCCAAAGTCAAATAGAATTCCGGACTGCCCAAATGCATGAGAACGAATCGGTTGAGCTGGCGCATCATCGCCATTAGTCCGACACCAAGCTCGATCTGGGACATCGTCTCGGCATAGATTCGATTAGCCAAAAGAGCGGAGCCGATGCCATGGCCGGAAACGTCGCACATTAAGACGTTCAAGCGATCGGCGCGCTCTGCTACTAGGCCAAAGTCTCCTCCGATCGTTCGCGCCGGTTGGTAGAACGTCTCTACGGAAATTCCGCCCCAGGTTAGACTGGCCGGCACGAGACTCTGCTGAACGCGTGCGGCGAGCTGCAGATCTTCTTCGATTTCACGCTGCCGCACTTCTAGCTGCGAGTTGGCACGACGCAGTTCCATTTCGGTTCTCTTACGCTCGGTGATATCGATCAACGTTCCTTCGATCTCGGGCACAACAGTTTCCTGCGCGTCTAGCAGGGTCGCATTCTCCAGAACCCAGACCGGGTTGCTATCTATTCGCCGAAGGCAGCGCTCGAAATTGCTGAGGGCTTTCTGTTCCTTGAGCGCATCGAGGAATCCATCCGATCCGTCGGAGCTTAGGGGAATAACCTGTCCTGCCTGGAATAAATGTTTACGCGAGGCGTATCCAAGGATTCGCGAACATGCGTCATTGCAATCGAGGATCCGTCCGTCCAGAGTGAGGCGATAGACGCCCGCGAGGCTGCGCTCAAAGAGTCTGCGGTAGCGTTCATCACTTCGAGCCAATTGCAAAGCCTGCGCGGCGAATCTTCTGTCTGCCCAAGACGTCAGCAGCACAAGCGCGAGGATGATCAAGGTAGCCGCGGCAATGCCGGCGGTCCCCACGGTCGAAACGCTTACGGCGCGTGAAAGGTCCACCGGCGCAACCAAGGGCACAAAGGTGGCCGCAGCCATTCCGGTGTAGTGCACAGTTGGAATGGCCGCGCCCAACAGCAGGGCGGCTGCGAACTTTCGCCAGCCGATTCCGGTTTTGTCCTCTCGGAAGTAAAACGCAAGCCATAGTGCGGCGAGAGAAATCAGGACTGCGAGTAACACGGACAGGGTCACCAGGAGGGAATTGAAGCGGCGGGCGGCTCCGACGCGCATGGCGGCCATGCCAATGTAGTGCATGCCCGCGATACCCGCGCCCATCAGAATGCTACCGGCCATCGCTTCGGCTGCTCCCATCCGGCTCCGGCTCACCACGTAAAGCGCAACGGCCGAGGCGACGATCGCCGCCAAAAGCGACAGCAGGACGGTCGGCCAATGGTAAGCCATGGGGATCGGTAGGGTGAAGGCAAGCATACCGATGTAATGCATCGACCAGATTCCGGTGCCCATCGCGACGGCTCCGCCCAGCAGCCAAAGCACACGAATGGGCCCGCTCGAGGCGTTCACTCGGGCGGCAAGGTCAAGTGCGGCATAGGATGCAACCACGGCGATCAATACGGAGAGCCCCACGAGCGCATAGTCGTGGGAGCCGATCAGGTTGGCAGCCATGCAGGTTCAAACCAAGGGGCCTGCCCTGCTCTTAAGTTCCTTTGCCATTGGCATGGGGTCCACCTCGTGCGGCGTTTGTGAGGAGCTGGGTGGTGCGTTCCTGCGCTATTGTGAGATGCAAGCATCGTACGTCGTTCTAACATGGACCGCAAGGAAACACCGTTCGGTTCGCAGTGGCTTCGAGGGCAGGAGACTTCGGCACGTGCGAGTAGCGTGAGACAAGCTCGCACTCCAGGAAAAAGCTTTGGCATCAGTGATCCCTTCTTTTTGGCTCTTCCGTATCCCCAACGCTAAAGAGAGTGTTCAATCCCAACTTGAAGATTGCCCCTCATCGCGGGGGCACCGCGATGAGGGGCATCGTCAAAGCAGATTCTGATCCTTACTGCAGCGAAACAACGACGACGACTGGGATCAGGTCCGGAGGATTCTCTGCCGCCAGTTCGTTGCTCAGAGAAATCTCGCTCTGAGACTTTGGGAGGCTATAGCTAAAGACGTCGCTCCACACCTGGTTCAAAAAATAGGTGTCCCCATAACGATTGAAGACCAGTTTGCCACTGTCCTGCGGCTTCATGGTTTCCAAAGAGCGGGCCTGCACGAACGCGGCCTCCGAACCGAACTTCTCATTTCGGATCTGCAGCACGCCCGGCGTGGCCTCCGTTATGGAGTAGGTGCCGGCCGGAAGCATTGTATCTCCGGCCATGAAGGCAAACGGAATATCTGCCCGAAGCAGGAGTGTACTGGCCTTGGCAGAGGACGCTCCCAGCATCACGATGAAAGCAGCAACTGCCAATCCTTTCAGAGCATGCATTCTCATAGGAACCTCCTTTGCGAGTAGTTGGTGTCCGTAGTCGGATTTAACCGACCCGGGAAGCCTCTTACTGTCGACTTCGCCGTGAAAAATGCACGCTCGTTGCCAAAACGCAGGGCGCCGCATTCGAGACTTCAAGTTTATGATCGGCCAGGGGATGCAAAGATTTTTGGTGGATACGTCACGGATGATGTCAAGAGATCACCGCCAACATACCCGCACGGCGCCAACATCTTGGCGCAGACTTCCATGCAAGCCGGTGTTTGCCCGTTTAGTGAAGAAGAAAAATTCCGACCTTCTTCATGCGGAACTGAAAGGGAGGGTAGAGAGTTTCAATCCGAGCCCTGCAGCTGCGCTGGCAGCTACTGCACGAAACTCTGCCGGATCGTGAGGAGCTACGCTTCACAGGGTGTGTCGCTGATCGGAAGGCCTCGCCTGCCGCGCGTCGGAGTGAACTCAAGCCTAACGGAAACAACCAAGGTGGGCTCTAGCTTGTGGTCCTGGTGGCCGCACCGAAAAAACCTCGGGAGAGCTAGTCTCCCGAGGCAGGTGCGGGGCTGTAGCTTTCTTGAACGAATACCCGTGCGGGAATGGGCTTGCCATTCGAATCCAGGGCCGTTAACGGCTTGCCGGTCTTAGAGTCAATCAGTTCTACACGTATTTTGCAGGGTAGTCCGGGTGCTGCCGGTTTGGATGACACATATGAGATGACATACCGCAGGCGGAGATTTTCCATTATATCGTCGTAAATCGCGGGGATCTCGACCCTTGAATCGAGTATATAGGCGCGTCCTCCTGATATTTTGGCGAGCTCCTGCAGTTGCCTTTCCGCGCTATTCCAGTCTATCCGAGCGAACGGAGCCTTATCTCCGTATATATAGGCCTCCTGTTGCATCAGACGACCCAGCCCAATCGAGTAGATTGGAATCGAAGAGACCCGGGCTGCATGCAAGACTTGCTGATAGGTGGTTTTGCTAAACGTGTCGATACCACTGGAGATGACGATGATTGCCTTACGGCCAGGGACATTCTTCATTCGATCCAGGATTCCGAGCAGAGCGTCGTAAAAGTTAGCTTCCGAGAAGCCCGGAGTCGTGAGGCGATTGAAGGCACTATCGAGGACATCGTGACTCTGGCTGAAGTCCACGAGCGTTTCGACATTAGCGTCATATTTGAAAACAGCGATTTTGTCGTCATGCTCGAGGACATCGAGCAACTGGCGACCGGACGTTCGAACGGTCTCTCCGAGGATCTTCGTCAATTCATGGTATCTTCCGCCAAACTCCATCAGTAGGGCTACAGAAACCGGAGAGTGATCGACTTCAACTGTCACGTTCTTCTGACGCACGCCGTCCTCATAGACCGCGAAATTCTCACGGCGAAGGTTCGGTCTGAAATAGCCGTTCGGGTCGTCGACCATGAGCTTCATAGTGACGATGCGACTCGCAGGCGTAAACTCGATCTCCGACCCTTGCTTACCGAGCTGCCCTTCATACACAGGCTTTGTGGGCCTGCTCGGAACCGTGACCTCAGAGCTTGGCCCAAATTTCTGAGTGAACGTTGTCTGTGTCCGCAGAGCAGACACTCGACTCCAACTGAAAGGGTTGACGAACAGCATGAAGATCAATGGGTAGATGGGAATCAGCCGATTCATCGTTTTCATGGTGTCCTCCATATCGTCACGTAACAAATTGTCTCTACATCCCATGTTCAGCTTTTGCGGCTCGGCTCTTTGCCAGCAGTCCGGTGAAGCGTGCTTCGACAGCAAGCAGTTTGCCTAGCCGCGACGGTGACAGATGCGCTAGCCAACCGTGGTTTTTAGCTAGAAGCAATAGCGTGATTGAAAAAAGCCCACCCATCAAAGCGCAGACAAGAATGAGGAGCACGCCGTCGATATCGCGCTGCAGATCTGTTACGAACGCCGATACTGCGCCAACAACGGACAGCGCTATCACCACCAAGCAAACGGTGAGTTCCGGTATCCCGCTAGGTAATCTCATAACGAAGGACCTCCTCTTTTCCGCGACGACTTGAATCTGGCTTCAACCTCTCCTCGCACCGCCGTACAGGCCAATCCATTTCTCGAGATAAAGTGCCGGGAGACAGTTGGAGACCGTCTCCCGGCCAGTTGCTTGATTACTCGCCGGATTCGACGCGCAGGTTGTTTGTCACCGAGAAGACTCCGGGCACACCATTCGCCCGGATGTAGACCAACTCTTTATCGGACTGGGTATCGACAACGCCTTCGAGCGTCACGTGCCCACCCTTGACGATGATGTGGATCGGCGGGACGGGACCGAATGCGTATCGTTGCAGCGCCGGTTCGCCGTATATGGCGCGGAACTCGGCGCGCCGGATTTGGTCGTCCATGGGCGAAACGGGCAGCACCTCGATGTCATTTACGACCTTGGTGACGCCTTCGATCCTCTTCACGGCATTCTCGGCATCAATCTTCAGGGTCGGTAACCTAACCTGCCCGAGAAGTGTTACCTCACTGCCGTCGACCTTGTATTCGAGGTTGTCGAATACAGAATAGAACGGCAGCAGCACCAGCTGATGGCGCACCTGCTGTGTAAGCCAGTCCTCGTACTGCGCCGTAGCCGTTGAACTAGCACTGGCAGAGGACGCTCCCAGCATCACGATGAAAGCAGCAGCTGCAAAACCCTTCAGAGCTTGGATTCTCATAGGAACCTCCTTTGCGAGTAGTGGGTATCCCGGGTCGGATTTAACCGACCTGGGGAAGCCGTGTAACTCGCTTCTTACTCTCGGCTTCCCTCGCGAGAAATGCATGCTCGTTGCCAAAACGCAGGGCACCGCATTCAAGACTGCAAGTTTCTGGTTGGCAAGAGGATCGAAAGATTTTTGTGGACACGTCCCGGACGATGCCAGGAGATCAGCGCCAACATACCCGCACGGCGCCAACATGTTGGCGCAGGCTTCCATGCGAGACGGTGTTAGCGCATTTACTGGGGACGAGAAATCCCGAGCTTCTTCATGCGGAACTGAAGGGTAGAACGCTTCATTCCAAGCCGGATAGCCGCACCTTTAGGCCCGCCGAGGACCCAGTCGGTGTCCGTGAGAACAGATACGATATGCTTTCGCTCGGCTTCTTCAAGGGTCTCATCATTTTTGCCACTTTCTGGTACACCACGTGGGGTGAGGTCCGAGAGTGGAACCTGCAATTGCGGTCCGGAGGATAGAATCACAGCACGCTCAATCACGTTCTGTAATTCGCGGATGTTGCCGGGCCAACCGTATTGGACCAACAGGTTCATGGTTTCGCCGGGAATGCTATCGATATTCTTGTGCATTTTGACAGCGATTTGTTTGGCAAAATGCCGCACGAGCAAGGGAATGTCTTCTCGGCGCTCGCGCAACGGGGGAACGTGAATGGGAAAGACCTGCAAGCGATAATAGAGGTCCGCGCGGAACTTCTGCTCGGCCACCATAGCGGCCAAATCGCGGTTGGTTGCCGCAATGAGGCGCGTGTCGGTCCGCAACGTGCTTGTGCTGCCCAGCCGCTCGAACTCCTGCTCTTGGAGAACTCGAAGGAGTTTTGGTTGCAGTTCGCTTGTAATTTCTCCGATCTCGTCCAAAAAGATTGTTCCCTGATTGGCGAGTTCGAAGCGGCCGATGCGTCGGGAAATCGCGCCCGTAAACGCGCCCTTTTCATGCCCGAACAGTTCACTCTCGAGCAGCCCGGAAGGAATCGCAGCACAGTTCAATTTGATGAAAGTTCGATCCTGCCGCGCACTCAATTGGTGGATCGCGCGGGCAATGAGCTCCTTTCCAGTCCCGGTTTCCCCCAAAATTAAGACCGTTGAGTCCGTGGGCGCTACCGTTTCAACAAGCTTTAGAATATTTTGGAAGCGCGGACTTTTACCTACGATCCCTGCAAAGCCGTATTCGCTGCGAAGTTCTTCCTCCAGATAGAGCTTTTCCTGGTTCAATCTGTCGCGCAATTCTCCGATCTGACGGAATGCGAGCGCATTGTCCACCGCGATCCCAACCTGGTTGGCAATCTGACCTAGCATGTATGCGTCTTTTTCACCGAAGGCGGCTTCACGGTGGCTGGCAACTGCCAAAACGCCGAGCACACGGTCACGGCTGACCAGCGGCAGCCAGCATGCGGACTTGAGACCCGCGGCCAAGAAATGTTGGAGAGTCTTTGGTTGAAAGCGCGTTGAATCTAGCCGTGCCAAAATCAGCGGCTCTCGAGCACGAAATACCCATCCTGTGGCGGATCCTTCCGCCGGGACGACAGTTTCCTTGACCAAAACCTCTTTTCCGTACGCCGCGTCCAATATCTGCAACCGGAACTCATTGGTCTCAGGATCATGCAATTCTAGAGTGGCAAAGTCATGCGGCACCACTTGCCGGATGGCGGCCGAAAACGCAGACAGCAGCGTGCCAATTTCCAGGTTTGAAAGCAGAACGTGGCTGAGTTCGGAAAGCAGGGCTTCTTCCGCTCGCCGGCGCTCGGTCAAATCTCGCGTCACCTTCGCAAAGCCGAAGAGCTGTCCGTTCAAATCTTGGATTGCTGTGATCACGGCATTTGCCCAGAAGCGAGAGCCGTCTTTGCGAACTCGATAGCTCTCGTCTTCGAACCGTCCCTTGGAAGCAGCCACACGCAATGCTTCCTCAGGTTTTCCGCGTTCGATGTCTTCCGCGGTGTAAAAACAGGAAAAGTGGCGACCGATGATCTCTTCCGCTTTGTATCCTATAATTCGCTCCGCACCCGGATTCCAAGTGGAAACGCCACCCTCCGTGTCCAGCAGCAAGATGGCATAATCCCGCACGCTCTCTACAAGTGACCTCAGCTGTTGCTCACTTTTGCGTAGGGCTTCCTGAGCTCGCTTCTTTTCTGAGATGTCATAAACGACGCTCAGTACGGCTCGGCCCTCTGTTGTCTCCACTGGGCTGAGCATGATGTCGACGGGGAATTCGCTTCCATCCTTGCGTCTTCCGTAGAGTTCCACTCCAACTCCCATGGGCCGCATTCTGGGTTCGGAGTGAAAGGTTTTGCGGTGGCCGGGATGAGCGCTTCGAAATCGCTCGGGAATCAGGGCCTCAACTGGCTTATCCAGTAACTCGGAACGGTGGAATCCAAAGAGTTTCTCAAGTTGCGCATTCGCACCAATGATTCGTCCGTCTTGATCGGTTACGACGATGGCGTCGGGTGAGGATTCGAGCAGTTTTTCAAACGGCAACTGAGAGCTATTCTGTGCTTTAGCGAGTGAGGGCCCGCTCATGCTCATCTGACCTTGTGATGTATCACTGCGCCACGGTAGCCCTGACGTTCCCTTGCGTCAAGCTCCGCTCCAAAACTGTCTCGAGTCTACATCCATTCACAAAAGACTCGGCTATCGCCAAGGCAGCCTACCGGTTTTTCTTCGGCCCCGGATACGCTAACGCTTCTGGGAAGATGCAAAAGGCTTTGTCTCGGCGACGCTTATAGTTATAGGAACCACTACTACACCGATAAAATCGGCATCCCTTCGGCAGCTAGCACCGAGCTCCCGTCCTCGATCATCTATGTCACGCTTGACGCAGTTCGCGGGTCACCGATGATCAATGACGATGATTCCGAAAAACGGCGCCAATCGCCCGCGAGGGAGGTCACTTCCAGGTGTCGCCTAATCTTCCCAGCGTATGACGTGCAGTAGGTCGCAATAATCGTCGGTCCAAGAGATAGGTCGCGTCTTCGCGGGAAAGGGTTCCGAGCGTTTTAAGATCTCATCGCCAGACAGCGAAGCGAGATCGCGCGAAAGCAAGATCCAGTCGGATTGCGAGAAAGGGCTCGTGGGAAGGAGTGGCGGAATGACGCGAAGAGCGTGAAAGCCGAAGTCTCTGCCAATTCCGGCGAGCACAGGCCCTAGATCCAGGGTCTGGTTGCTGATATGCACGGCGATCACCGAGGCCGGCCCGCGAAGATGTTTGGCGTAGACATAAAATGCTTCGCGCGTGAGGAGATGCATGGGGATGGCATCACTCGAAAATGCATCTAGAACCAGGACGTCAAACTTCTGGAAGTCGCCGCGGTCGGCTTCGCGTTCGAGCGAGAGCCGCGCATCGCCCAGGATGACCTCGATCCGGCCGGGCGAATCCCGCAAGTAAGTGAAGAAGGGCTGCTGGCCGGTTGATAATTTGTAGACGTCCGGGTTGATTTCGTAGAAGCGAAAGACATCCCCGAATTGCGCCAGCGCCGCGAGCGTGCCCACTCCCAGTCCCACGAGTCCCACGCGCATGGGATGCTGGGGCCAATTGCGAATGACGATGTTTGCTCCGCTGGCCGGGCCATAGTAGCCCGTCGCGAGGCGCGCTCGCTGCGCATCGCGATATTGGAATCCATGAACGGTGCTGCCGTACCGCAAGGCGAGATAGTTCTCGTCGACGTTTACCACCGACAACACCCCGTAGAAATTTCTGGAAGATGCGATAACGTGGTACAAGGCCGCTTTCTGCGGAATCAGCAAGCCGGCGGTGAGCAACGCCAGGAGGACTCTGGATGCGTTGCGGACCAGAATCGGCGCCCGCGTGCGTAAAGGCCGATCGATCGCGGCAACCGCGCCCCCTCTTGCCATAATGGGGAAAGCACGGCTGGCGCAAGTAACGCGGCGCCTGCGAGAATCAGCAGTGCCAACGAAGCTTGGCCCCTGTACCACCAGGACGAACGTTCGCGCGCCGAGGCAGACAGCAGCACTGCAATGCACCCTAGAAGAGCCAGCGGATATTCCCAGTAATCCGGGAAAATCCAAGGGGCCATCAAGCTCACAGCGACCCCGCCCGCGGCACCCCCCGTGGCCATGCATAAATAGAATACGGTTAGCGATTCGGAACGTGGGCGCGTCCGTGCCGCCTCTCCATGACACACCATGCATCCAGTGAAGAGCACCGCAGAATAGGCGGCGAGCTGCATCATGAACGAATAGGCTGTGTTGGGTAACGATATTACGATGCCGAGCGCCACCGTCACGACGAATGCGGGATAAAAAATATCCCTCCGATACCAACGGTCGCTCTCGAAACAAACGATGAACGAGAGCAGATACAGACCTAATTGTAGAACCCATAGGAACGGGTTAACGGCCATGTCCTGGCAGATGAGGTTTGTCGTTGCGAGCAACAGCACCGACGCACACCCCGCCAGGCCGATCCAGAGCAGCCGAAGCGGCCATCCAACCGCTGATCCACTGGGGCGCAAATTGGGAGCAAATTCCTGTTTCAGCGCAGCGGGAGGCATGGAGCGCACTGCGCTTTGAGCGCTGAAATAGTAGCAAACCAAGAACAGCCCATAGCCTACAGCCCAGGCCCAGCGTTGTAGGCCGAGCCCCACGTGCGGTTCGACCAAGAACGGATACGACAGTAACCCCAGAACTGATCCCGCGTTCGAGAGCGCATAGAGGCGATAGGGCGATCTGTTGGTCCCAGCCTGCGCAAACCAATGCTGCATCAATGGACTCGTGGCCGACAGCAAGAAGAATGGCAGTCCGATCCTGCAGATGAGAAATTCCGCGATCGTCCATGTGGGGTTTGCCCCAGGCTGCGGTTGCGAGTTCGCACCGGAGCCAATGGGAGAGGATCGGATGTAAGTCAGAACAGTTATGAAAATAGCGGAAGCGCCTAGAAGGGTGCCGTGCACGATGATCTGCTTACGAAGGGTAAGCCACGTGGCTAGTCCATGCGAGTATCCGTACCCGGCGAGAAACAACACTTGGAAAACAAACACGCAGACGGTCCATACCGCTGACGCACCACCAAAAAGCGGGAGGACTTCTTTTCCGAACAACAATTGAACCTGAAAGAGCAGAAACGCACTGACAAAAATCGCCAGAGCAAACGGCAACCGCCCTGTTTCGCCACTGTTTGTCCCAACCGCAAAGGCCCCAGCAGCAACGACCGCGCGGCCCTGCGAGATAGGGGGAGTTTCGACACCGGCGCTCATCTATGGTCAGTGTAGGCCAGTTACCGAGGAGGGCCCGTTCATACTCGCGTTTCTGTGCTCTAAGCACCATGCGTTAGTCGCCTACTTCTTCCAGAACCACCCGTGTCCAAATACACCGCGACTCGGGCGGAAGTGTGAGGAACTGCTCCCGTGGAAACACTACAGCCGTAAGGCAGGCGATTGTCGAGCGAAAGACGCGGCAGCGAGAGACTGTAAGCAAGCTTTTGGCACATTTCAAGATAGAAAGCGTGATATAATGCATCTGCGTTTGTTGCTCTTGTAAAAACCTTTTGATTCGTTTAAAGGGGCTGCGAGCCTAGGCAACTCGCAGCTCCTTTGTGTTTTCGGTTGAGGGCGTTTGGGAAGCACCAAATTGCCCAAGAAAAGGGCAAACCAGCAAGGGTTCCGGCTTCCTTCAGCGCCAGACCGGTACGGGGCGGGCTAAGTGAGAACCCTTTTGTAACTCTTGATGGGTCTAAGCGGTGACAGGTGGGCAACTTATGGCTGATCAGCTTCTTATGCAGTACGTCGGCTTCACCTCAGGCGCTCTGGTTCGCGAATACAGCTTTATTGTTCGAGATGAATCCGGGCAACCTCGCGAATACACTGTGACCATCGCAAACGAAGCATTTCTATCCCATCAGGTGCGCTATCAGGACGGACCCAGTATTTGTTCGCGGAGACTCCGTCGCGAACTTGACGCCAATGCGACGGATCCCCCTACGACGCAGTTTTGCATAACCGACTTGGAACTGGCCGACTACCGCAACACCAGGCCCAAGACGGTGAGCTACCTCCGGAAACAAGTGCAGGATTAAGGCGAAGTGCAGCGCAAATGAAACGGAGGCCCTTTGTCGCAGGCCATTGAAGAGAAGGATGAGCAGATCCAGCACCTCATCACGCTGGGCAAAGAGCGGGGCTACCTGCTCTTCGAGGAAGTGAATGACGTCTTGCCGGCTGAAGGCGACTCGCATGAAGAGATTAACGATCTGCTCACTACGTTCGAGCGCCATGGCATCAACATCTACGAAGATATTTCCGCCGCAAAGACTGCGACCTCAATGTCGGAAGTTGGCGAACCACTGAAAGTGGAGGCGAAAGAGGAGGGCATCAATGGGCAGGAGTTAGAGGTTGACCTAACGCCGGGCGTTGTCGATAAAACGAACGATTCGGTACGCATCTATCTGCGAGAGATGGGCTTAGTCCCCTTGCTAACGCGCGAAGGCGAAGTCGCGCTCGCGAAACGAATCGAACGGGGCCGGCTTCTGGTTCTTAAAACGGTCACACGTTCGCCCATCGTCCTCAAGGAGCTTTTGGAGATTGCGAATGATCTGCGCGACGGTACCCGCTCAATCAAAGAGATTGTGGTGTTCGATGACGAGGAATTGAAAGAAGAAAAGGTTGAGAAAAAAACGCGGCAGACTCTGAAGACCCTGGATAAGATCGCTGCTCTTTACGAAAGGGCGTTAAGCCAAGCTGCGCGACTCGCGCGTATTCCGAAATCCAAGAAGCGTTCCCATTTGCATGCTCGGTACAGCATCTCTCGGATTCGTATTCAGATGTCCCGATTGGCGCGCTCGATTGAGTTCAACACACGCGAGTGGAACCGGCTGACCGCCAAGCTCCGGCAGACTTTGGAGAGATTGCACTCGCTAGAACGGGAACTGGGCAAACTCACACGCCGCGCCGACGCATCCAGGGGTGGTACGGCGGCCCGACGCGAACTGGCGATACGCCGTGCGGATCTATCGGAGATTTTCGAGGCCAGCGAGGTTGGTCTGACGGAACTCAAGCGGGCCCTGCAAAGGATTCTGCGCGGCGAGGCGGCCACCCAACAGGCAAAAAAGGAGCTCACCCAAGCAAACCTGCGCTTGGTTGTATCCATCGCCAAGAAGTACACCTATCACGGCCTGCAGTTCCTGGATTTGATCCAAGAGGGCAATATCGGCCTCATGAGAGGGGCAGAGAAGTTCGAGTGGCGCCGTGGCTACAAGTTCTCGACCTATGCCACGTGGTGGATACGTCAGGCGATTACCCGCGCCATCGCGGATCAGGCCCGCACGATACGCGTGCCAGTCCACATGGTCGAGCACATCAACAAGATGATACGCGCCAGCCGGGAGATGGTGCAGGAACTTGGCCGCGAGCCCACTTCGGAGGAGCTCGCCGAGCGCTTGGAGATCCCGGTCGACAAGGTGCGTAAGGTAAAAAAGATCGCGCAGCAGCCGATTTCGCTGGAAACGCCCATAGGCGAGGAGGAGAGCTCGCATCTGGGCGACTTCATTGAGGACAAAGGGGTAGCTTCACCTTCAGATGCAGCCATCAAACTCAATCTGAAGGAGCAGACGGCGTCATTATTGAAGACGCTGACCCCTCGCGAGGAGCGCATCATCAAGATGCGCTTTGGCTTGGAAGACGGCTCCGAACACACTCTGGAAGAGGTGGGGAATTCCTTTGAAGTCACCCGCGAGCGCATCCGTCAGATTGAGGCGAAAGCGCTACGGAAACTGCGTCATCCGTCACGATCAGACAGGCTTCGCTGCTTCCTAGAACGTTGATCTGATCTGTGGTTTGCTAAGGAGAAAACGATGAAGAACCTGTTTGTCGGCAACATGAGTTTCCAGACGACGGAGAGTGATCTGCGCAAGCTCTTTGAGCCATACGGAGAGATCATCCGTATTCACATCGTGCAGGACCGTGAAACGGGGCAGCCTCGAGGCTTTGCGTTTGTGGAGATTGCCGATGATGCTGAAGCTGCCAAGGCAATAACCGTTTTGAATGGGAAAGAAGTTGCCGGACGCGCCTTGAAGGTGAACGAAGCCACACCCAGACCGGAGCGCGGTGGTTCACGCGGCGGCGGATTTCGGGACAGGGGTAGAGGGGGACGCGGATTTTGAACTAGGGAGGCGGATGGGGTCCGAAGACCACGAGAACCTCGTTGGTAAGTGTCAGGCGTGAGACGATCCTTTCGGACTTCCTCTTCGCATCCTCTGAAAACTCTGTTCGCAAGGTTTCGTCCCGATTAAGGAGATGGTAATGAGCAGGATTACGTTCCAGAAGCGCCAAAAGGAAATGAAGCGGCAAGAGAAGCAGCGCCTGAAGGCGGAGCGCCGCGCGCAGAAAAAACTAGCCAAGAACGCGGAAAACGAAGCGCAGGCGACGACCGAATCTGTTCCCGCCAACTCAGAACAGTAGACGAGGAGCTTTCGAACACCGGCACGGGGTGAGGCGAATAAGTGTGCAACAGTGTAATTGCGTTCTAGCTCCCTTCACAGTCCATTCTGCGGTAATCCATACCGCCCTCCCGGAAGCGATCTCATAACCCCTAAAAGCAAAGTCCGCGCTGCCCACGAGTGTCGCAGTCAGAAGCAAACCGGCAAGTGCCAGCGTACTTTTCGAAGGCAAAGAGGGTAATCGGACCCAGCAGGTTGACTAATTTAGCCGAGTACCCCAGCGCCCGGCCAATTGCCTCGCGGCTGCTCGCTACCCCACACCAGCGAATGAGGTGAGTCCCTTCTGGCGGGATACGCCGATGATTAACGTGGCAAACCGGGCCCCGCCGTGACCATAACCGACCCACTGGCCGGGTTCCGAGAGGGTCTGCGACTCTTGTTTGAGCACAGTAACTCTCTCGCCCATCAAGAACCGGAATGCCCCGTGCAAGCGAGTATCCGAGATAAAATTTTCTGAGGCCGCATCAAATATGAGCCTCAAACTGGTCAATCTGGGCCGCCTCTCCTGGTTCGCGTGTCTTCTTCTCTTGCCCTTTTCTGCTAAAGCGCAGTCTGAGAGCATCCTGGACTACCACAGCGACGTTCAGGTCCACGATGACGGAAGGATGGAAGTCCGCGAGACGATTCGTGTGCGGAGTGCCGGCGACCGGATTCGCCACGGGATCTATCGTGACTTCCTTACCCGCTATACCGACCGGCTGGGGAATCGTTACGTTGTAGGCTTTCTGATTGGGCGCGATCCAGCCCCTGGCACCATCGTCGCGCTTTACGAGCCTCCTCCCGGAATCTCGCCGGCGGCCATGCGGTATCTGGTACGCATGGGGTATGACGACAAGACCTTCGCTTCCGCGGTGCTCGACATGGCGGTCAAGGGGTACGTGCAGATCAGAGAGCAGGCCGGCTCCTATGCGCTCAATCGTACGAAACTGAGCCCGCAGGCGCTCAGCCCGGAAGAAACAGCCGCCGACACATTGTTCAACGGGTGCGCGTCCATCTGGCTGCACGACGAGAACCACACGCAAATCAGCGCAGCCATTAGGGCCATGAAAGCATGGCTCAAGAATGCCGAATACAAGATCTACTTCTTGACTAACGGCCGCTATATGCTCCCTGCCATCTTAGTGTCCATTGCCATGCAGACGGGTATAGTGCTTCTCCAGGCGCCGCAGAAAATGATCCTTGCCGCGGTTCTAACCGTTTGGCTCACCGCCTGGAGCTTCGGTGTCGCGGCGATGCTGCTGGTCGCGATTCGTTTGTGGAAGTCCGCCTTCGAAGGTGGTGCACTGAAGACGCAGGCCATTGCGATCACCGCGATTTCAATTCCCGTCTTTGGGTTCGAAGCGTTGGGACTCTACATACTTGTTACGTCGACGTCGGTCGTTGTCGTTGTCACCCTGCTGCTGAGCGTTCTCATTCATGGGCTCTTTCACCAGTTGCTAAAGGCTCCCACGAAGGCCGGCCGCAACGTCCTCGACAAAATCGAAGGGTTCAAGCGATTTCTCAGCGCAGTTGATGGCGACCGGATGAATCGCCTCGGACTCCCGGCAAACACGCCGGAGGTCTTCGAAAAGTATCTGCCGTACGCGCTGGCTCTCGATGTAGAACATGCCTGGGCGGAAAGATTTTCCGGGGTGTTGAACGGCGCTGCCCAAGCGCCCGGGCAGAATTCGGCCGGATACTCGCCATCCTGGTATTCGGGTTCTGCCTGGAGCAGCCTGGGAGCCGCGGGTTTCGCGAACTCGCTCGGCAGCTCATTCTCCCAGGCAATCGCCTCTTCATCCTCTGCCCCAGGGTCGAGCAGTGGCGCATCAGATGGTGGGGGAGGGTCAGGTGGTGGGGGCGGTGGCGGCGGGGGCGGTGGCTGGTGAGTGCGCCCCACGCAGTTGTACCCCGTGGATACGCATCATCGTCCAGGCAGAAAGAGATGCACTCAAGAACGCTCCTGTCGATGTCACTGCTCTTGGTTTTTGTCGGAGGCATATTTTGCGAGGGTTGCGGAGGCCCCAAAAGTAGCAACCAGTCCTCCGTGCCAACGATTCAGAACATAAACAGTTCCACAACTCCTACGAGCCCGGTGAACTTGCCGATTGAGATAAATGGCAGCGGCTTTCAGGCTGCTCCTGGTAAGGTGGTGTTCACGCAGGGAAGCATCTCGGTTAACGTGACGCCAGCGACTTCCGCATGGTCGGACACGGGAATCATAGCCGTGGTTCCGGCAGGAAATAGCGTGACGAACTTCACCGTGCCGGGCACCGTAAGCGTTACGATAGTAACCTCGACCGGCACAAGCAACGCGGTGACAGTGAACCTGGTTGCCACGATCACGTTTAACCCCAGCCAAATGAGTTGGGGAACGACGACGATGCTGCCGACAGCACTCACCGGGTTGCGGGCCGTGGCTGTGCCGGGCACGACCAGCACGGGCGCTTTCGCCATCGTCACCGGCGGCTATAACGGCAGCGGTAACACGAAGACCGTTTGGTCAAACACTTTGAGCAACACGGGCACGGTGGGCGGCACCTGGCAGGGCGTCACAACGAGTCCGCTACCGACCACGGTAGCGCACCACGCCATGGCAGATGCCGATCCCACGAATTCACTGGTCGGCTCGGGCAAAGCCTATATCTATGTGATTGGTGGGCAAAGGCTCCCAACGGATGTAGGCGGCACAAGTTCAATCTATATGGCCAGCGTGGACCCGACTAACGGGGCGGTCGGCACCTGGACCCTGTTGACAAATTCGCTGCCTCAGGCGCTCATGGGCGCGTCGGCAACGGTCCACAACGGGTATCTCTATGTGGCGGGCGGCTTGAACGCGACCGGAACGCCGGTGGCGGCTGTTTATTCTGCGCCGGTTAATGCAGACGGCACGATTGGGACGTGGACAACCGCCGCCAATGCACTGCCAACGGCACGGGCTTTCGGGACCATGGTCGTTTTCGGAGGAATCATCTATTACATAAACGGCGACCGGAATGCTTCCACCCCGAACATTCAAGACGTCGGTGACCAAGACGTGTATTACGCCAGCGCCGTGCAGGGGGTGATTGGAACGTGGACGTTAAATGGAAACCCCACAATCCATGATCGCGCTAAGGGAGTCCTCTTCACAGCATACGGCCAATTCATCGCCGCAGAGGGTGTCTACACGGGCAGCAGCGTTGGGTCAGGCGAAATGGAGACTTCTTCGGTTAATGCCCAGAACACAACAAACGTGGCCCTAAACTCGTGGACGGGCCTTACAGGTAGCCGCGTGGCGAGCGCCAATGTTTACAATGCCGCTGGGTTCACAAGTCCGCTCTTCGCGCCGACGACAAACGGACCGCGCTTTCTGATTCTCGGCGGCCAGGCGCTTACGGGTACCACCGGAGCAGGCGGAGCGCTTAGAAGCACTGTGTACTACAACACCGCGCCTTAGGCAACTGTTCGCGGCCCCACCCAACAGGATTTCTCCGCCCGAAAATGGCCCCAGTTGCAGGACTCTCGGCCCGGTACATAAAACCAGCACCCAACGCTGCACTCTTTCGGTCGCGGTATAAAAACTTCCGAAATTGCTGGTTAGAGGAGTTAGAGGAGCTTGCTCTTGACTACTTGCGACGGTAGGACTTGAATGGGGCGCCGGGGTAATACTTGTAACGGCCCTGGAGCTAACGTTCGGGAAGACAAATCCGTGACAGTACGGCTCCCCAGCGTTTCGAGTTCCCCTGTTTCTGACAGGGGAGCCGCAATCCGAGTTGAGGCTAAAAACGAGCCGACCTCTAAGGAGCAACCATGGCGCTGTTCATTGTGCGGCATCAACACGCGGCGGAGCGCTGCCCCGCGCGGGACCCCTACATTGGGGCCACGCTCTTAAATCACCTAAGCCGGCCAAACGTAAGGCAGCATGGGTTGAAGATTCAGGGCGAAGCTGTCGTGCAGGGTGAACACACCTTGTATCTTATCGTTGAAGCGCAAGACGAACGCGGCCTTCGTGAATTCATGCGGCCGTTCCAGTTGGCTGGCAGCCTGGATGTCTACCCGGCCTCGACTTGCGCCCGCGTAGTAGCCAGTGGCGGTTGCGCCGCGCTGATGCCTGTTAGCGAGCTCGTGCCGGCCCTGGATCCCGAAGAAGCCTGCCAGCAGGCTATTGACGCCGGCCTGGTGGTCCATCGTGCGCATCCTCTCAACTGCGAGACGTCGATTCCGGCGTTGATCGGCGGCGTGGTCATGCCAACTGCCCGCTTCTATATCCGCAATCACTTCCAAATCCCCAACCTCGACCCGGGCACCTTCCGGCTCACGGTTGGCGGCCTGGTTGAGCGGCCCCTAAGCTTCAGCTTACGTGATCTCCACAGCATGCGTTCGCAAACACTCATCGCCACCCTCGAGTGCGCCGGCAACGGCCGGACGCTGTTCCACCCAGCTATCGAGGGCGAAAAATGGAGCCTGGGCGCAGTCAGTACAGCGGAGTGGACTGGCGTGCCGCTGGCGGAAGTTCTGGACCGGGCTGGTGTGCGGCCGGGCGCGCGGGAGGTGTTGTTTCGGGGTGCGGACGGGGAAAGCTGTCGCGGCGAGTCAGGACCGAACCGTTTCGAGCGCAGTCTCCAGCTTGATCACGCTCGCGACTCTGACCTACTGCTGGCCTACGCGATGAACGGAGAGCCACTACCTATTCAGCACGGCTATCCGGTGCGCCTAATTGTGCCGGGGTGGTACGCAGTGGCTTCAGTCAAATGGCTCACCGAAATCGAGCTCATCGACAGGCCATTCGTCGGGCATTACCAGACTGACAAGTACTGGTATGAATGGGAACGCGACGGCCAGGTCGTACGCGAACCGGTCACGATGCAGCTCGTGCGGGCGTTGATTATCGAGCCTGCGCCTAATCAGGAGATCCGCGCCGGAGAACTGGCCCTTCGCGGCGTCGCCTGGTCCGGTGCCGCTCCGATTGCCCGTGTGGAGGTGTGCGTGGGAACCGGAAGCTGGCAGGAAGCTCGTCTCGTCAGCGAACGCAAGCGTTACAGCTGGCAGTGGTGGGAGCTCATCACCCGCGTCCAGGAGGCAGGTGTTGTCAGCCTGCGCGTCCGTGCCACTGACCTTGCCGGTCGTACTCAACCCGAGCACGCCGAGTGGAACCGCCTCGGTTACGGCAACAATGCTATCCATCAAGTGCAGGTTCGCATCGCTTGAAGTATGGTCGTCGGCGAACAGTTCTGGCGCAAAGCTGTAAACCCTCGTCCATCGGGCAGAGACAGAACGTGATCCTCGAACAGTATTACCTGAATTGTTTGGTCCAGCCGCCGGAAAGTCGTGATTTCCCTCAGGTGGGTCAGGTGGGGTGATACGTTGTGTCGAGCGCAGGAGAAGGGTACGATGTCCGTGAGTCGGAGGTCCAAATCGGAAAATTGCGGTCAGTACACAAACCCGACTCGGAAGACCCCGAAGCAAGGTTCCAGAGCGCCCGGCCCGGGAGAACACCAAACCAGGAGAGAAAATATGTTGCGCATAAACGACGAAGCTCCCAATTTCACGGCCGAAACTTCGCAAGGCACGATCAACTTCCACGAGTGGATGGGTAACGGGTGGGCCATCTTGTTCTCGCACCCAAAGGACTTTACCCCGGTGTGTACTACGGAACTGGGCTATATGGCTGGGCTGCAGCCGGAGTTCGAGAAGCGCAATTGCAAGATCATCGGTTTGAGTGTGGACCCGGTGAGCAACCACAACAAGTGGGCTGTGGACATTGAACAGACACAGGGCCACACGGTGAAATATCCCATGATCGGCGACCCGGAACTCAAGGTGGCCAAGGTGTACGGCATGCTGCCGGCGGAAAGCGGGAACACATCCGAGGGACGAACGGCTGCGGATAATGCCGCCGTGAGAACAGTATTCGTTGTAGGACCGGACAAGAGGATCAAGTTGATGCTCAGCTACCCGATGAGCACCGGCCGCAATTTCGATGAAGTGTTGCGAGTGCTAGATTCGATGCAGCTCACGGCCAAGCACAAAGTGGCCACGCCGGTGAATTGGAAACAGGGCGACGACGTGATCATCCTCCCGGCAGTTTCGGACGAGGAGGCCAGGCAGAAGTATCCCGGCGGCTGGAAAGCCCCCCGGCCTTATCTGCGGATCGTTCCCCAACCGAGGTAGAGGTCCCAAAAAGAAGGGCGAGATAGCGTGATCTTCAAGCAATTCTATCTGCCATTCCTAGCGCACGCTTCCTACATTATCGGAGACGAAGAGACAGGCACGGCAGCCGTCGTTGACCCGCAACGTGACACGGACCAATACATTGCGTTTGCCGCCGAAAACGTACTCAAGATCCAGCACGTATTCCTGACGCATCTCCACGCCGATTTTGTCGCCGGGCATTTGGAGCTCCGTGATCGCGCGGGGGCAACGATTTATCTCGGCGGCGCAGCGCAGGCGACGTATCCGTTTACCGGTCTCCGCGATGGCGTCATTCTCGAATTCGGGCGAGTACGCATCAAGGTGCTGGAAACGCCGGGTCATACTCCGGAGTCGATTTCCATCGTCCTTTACGACCTGAACGCCAGCGATACACAACCGCATGCCGTACTGACCGGAGACACTTTGTTTATCGGGGACGTGGGACGGCCTGACCTGCGGGCGGCACTGGGTTGGTCGGCTGCCGAGCTCGGCAGCCTTCTGTACGATTCGCTGCACAAGAAGCTACTGGCGCTGCCGGATCAAAGCCTCGTCTATCCGGCTCACGGCGCGGGTTCGCTCTGCGGGAAGGCACTCGGCAAGGAGACTGTATCGACCCTGGGAGAGCAACGGCGATCGAACTACGCGTTACAGCCCATGAGCAAAGAGGCTTTCGTCAGGCTGGTAACGGCTGATCAACCGGAGGCTCCGGCCTACTTCACCTACGACGCCGTACTGAACAGCGAAGAGCGGCCGACGCTAGACCAAGCGCTGGCGCGCGAGATGAACCCACTGACGCTAGACACCCTACTTGCATTGAAAGCGGATGGCGCGCAGATTCTCGATACGCGTGAACCCGGCGAATTTGCGGCGGCACACCTGGCGGGCAGCATCAACATTGGCCTCGGGGGCCAGTACGCGACGTGGGCCGGAACGCTGATCGATCGCAACCATCCGATTGTAATCATTGCGGATCCGGGCCGGGAGAACGAATCGGCAACCCGACTCGGGCGCATCGGATTCGATCATGTGGCGGGATATTTGAAAGATGGATTGCACAGTCTGAAATCACGGCTGGAATTGACAGTCACAACGGAACGCGTGAGCGCACAGCTCGCTGCGGAGCTTCTGTCATCGAGTCTGCCACCTCTGGCCGTCGACGTCCGCACGCCACGCGAGCGTGGACAAAAGTACATCGCGGGCAGCATGGGTATCCCGCTCAATCACCTAGTGGACAATCTGGGAAAGCTCCCGAGAGACCGTTCCCTGCTCATCTACTGTGCTGGTGGCTATCGGTCATCTATCGCGGCGAGCTTGTTACAGGGAAGCGGATTTGACCGCGTCAGTGAAATTGCCGGTGGCATCGTAGGATGGGAAGCTGCAAACCTGCCGGTCCTGACCTCCCAGCCTCTCTCCTAAAAGCGCCCGGAGCATCGTTCGGCGACCCCAACCGCAACCCCTCTCCTGGTCAAGCGGATCTCGGGAATTTCCTCGGCGATTCGGGAACGCATGCACCAGTCCGAAGGCTATATTAGCGCGGCCAAAGCGGTGCGGCATTTTCGGAGCACGTAATCCCACAAACTGCCCCAGAGACTTCATTGCGTTCTGCTGCTACTTCTCGAATCCGTCAGACGCCTCATTTCGGTCTCGAATTTTCTCTGTTTCGGGAGGAACAAACCCTCTTTTTGGAAAGACCCCTCCCCCTGTCCGCAAAGTGATCCTCTAAGCTGACAGAATTTTGGATACTTGGTCGCTTTGAGTAATGCGGCAGTTTCCGACAATCATTTCTCAGGCGTTAGCGTTCCGATATCCGAAACTCAACCTAATTACTCACCAGCCGCAGGATATTTGCTGACTAAGTCAAGCAGGCTTGTTTCATTATGGGTTGTCGCGACGCTCGCAGCGGTGTTCGCATTTAAGGCTGCGACGTCCGCGCATCGATGTTTGCCCTCCAACCCAGGGCCGAATGCTGCCCCAGTGTGAGGTTGACACCGGCGGACAGCACGAATATGGTTTTTGCGCACTGATCAAACTGAAATCAGGAATTGCGGCCAAAGGTAAGCGCCAACCACAAATGCCTCTCGATCCGACTGAAGATCCATCAGGCAGCCTCGCCGCGCGAGACGCTCAGCATGGAGGAGGCAGACTGATGAGCCAAGAATGCGAGGTGCGTCTTAATGGGTCTTCGAACAGTTGAACAATTCCTGAAAGGCTTGCGAGATGGCCGAGAACTTTATTATCGAGGCCAACGCGTGACGGACGTTACGGAACACTCCGAGCTGGGCGTAGCGGCCCGCCATGCCTCCATAGATTTCCAAATGGCCGAGGACCCGAAGCTCCGGGATTTGGCCACACGACGCGAGGGAAATGACGTGTATTCGACCTACTATCACATCCCCAGCAGCGCCAAGGATCTCCTGGACCGCAGCAAATTGATCGAGACGGGCACGGCGCTCGGCGCCACTCTGGTCCTGCTGGTCAAAGAGATCGGAACTGACGCACTCTTCGCGCTTATGCGTTTGCTGGTTCGGAGTGGAGAGACGCAGAGCTTGGAGCGGGTCAGGACCTTATACCGAACATATCGCGATGGAGACCTGGCCCTCGCGGTAGCGCAGACCGACGCGAAGGGCGATAGGAGCAAGCGTCCCTCGGAGCAGTTGGATCCCGATCTCAACGTGCGCGTCGTGGAAAAGCGATCTAACGGCGTCATCGTTCGAGGCGCCAAGGTGCATACCTCGTGCTCACCGTATGTCGACGAACTCCTCGTACTGCCCAGCCGCAGCATGGCAGCGGGCGACGAGCCCTGGTCGGTGGCCTTCGCTGTTCCTGTGGCCACGCGCGGTCTTCGTTTGTACGCGTCGGATTTCCTGCACGGCACAGACGATCCGTTCACGCGCCCGATCTCGACGCAACACAAGATGATCGAGACGCTCACCGTATTCGACGATGTATTCGTTCCGTGGGAACGAGTGTTTTTCCACGACCGTCCGGATCTGGCAGGAAGCGCGGCGCTTGGGTTCGTGGAATACCACCGCTTCACGGCCGTGAGCTACAAGCTGCCATTGCTGGACGCGCTGGCCGGCGCCGCAATGGCCATTGCACAGGCCAATGGAATCGAACGGGCTGCGCATGTGCGCGACAAGCTGACGTGGCTTGGGGGTTACGCCGAGACCGTCCGAGGATTGGTGGAGCTCGCAGCACTTCGTTGTCAAGTGGAGGAGGGATTCGCTTACCCGCACGTCTTTACAACAAACCTGGCGAAGTGGACCTTTGCCCGTGATTTTCATAAAGCCATCGAGATCGTCCAGGATCTCGCGGGCGGCCTTTTGGTGACCGGCCCGTCGGGTCCGGATTGGGGTTCCGGCGAGGTGCGCCCAGTCCTGGAAAAGTATCTGCGCGCCGCCTGGCCAGCGGACCGGCGGCTGGCCATGCTCAATTTGATCAGTGAGCTCACCACTCGCCTCTATGGAGGATACCAAGCAGTGCTTGCGGTCCACGCCGAAGGTTCGATCGAAGCCGAGAAAATGGCCATGTTGCGGTCTTACGATGCGAAGCGGGCTCTTGGTTTAGCAATGCGATTAGCGGGGCTCGCTTCTGGATAGGTCTCAACGGAGGTTGTGCAAATTGGCTGGTCCGATTCGGAATGGAAGGATGGCGTTCAAATCGACCAGATCGAGGAATTAACCACCCTGGCTGTTCAAACGCTCGATGACTTCGCCGGTCTGCGGATCCAGCATCGCAATTTGCTGGAAGCGCGAATGGAAATCGCATCCTATAATCGGCATGCTCGGCTCCTTTCTTCCGAGTTTGGTCAGTGACCGCTACCAAGTTTACTCGGTCGGAGGGAGCCGAGGCCGTTATCCAATCAAGAAGAATCCTCTCCTTCTTGTCAGACGACCCAGAAAGCTAGCCCGACTGATCGGTGTAATACATGTTCTGTCCGGTCGTGGCCGCGGTAACGGGTGAGGCCGTGATGCTGTAAGACTGGTTGAGCGAGCCAGCCGAGTACACGAAGGTGTAGCCGCTCTTGGTACCAGCAGAAAGCACAGAGTCAATCAAGTCTGCCGACGTGGAGCTCGCGTTGCCGGACCCGACTGGACCCAGGTTCGTGAGCGCCGCTGGGAATGTTCCATAACTTGTGGAATAGGCGATGCACGCTGTGTTCAAACTACGCAGCGAGCCCACCGCGGAAGCCTGATTGGCGGCTATCTTCGACCGCAACAGGTTGGGGATGGCGATGGCCGCGATAATCAGAATGATTGCCACCACGATCAACAGCTCAATTAATGAGAAACCCTTTTGTTCATTGCGCATGGATTACCTCCATCCTCTATATGTGCACGTCCTCCGCCATCGGATCGGCGGATGGTGGCATCTTGGTCACATGGGGTCGAGGCCTCTTAGTTTCAGTAGATTAAGAGCACGTTGAGTGCATGGGATGAATTGTTCATTAAATTGGAGGGACCGCGAATGACAAGAAATGGCGTCAAGAAGTGACATAAAATGTCGCAAGACGATCCATTTAAGTCGCTCCGCGATATATTTATGAACGCCTGTAATTGGGTTATTGGTGATACCGATTAGCGCTGCAGTGCAAGGCCGCGGGGTAGGCAGACCCGAGGGCGCGCCCGGAGGGTTCGGCTCATCGCCCGCCGCGAGGACTCACGTTTTCGTGTAAAGCTCCTTTCGGTAGGCGGCGCTTCACGCCAAAGCTCTACTGGTATTGTTCTCGCGGTCCGCCTTTCTAGCCTGCCAGTCGGGTTGCTCACCAGACTTCAGTTGCAAAATCAACAGCCTCTCCAAGCAGCCGTCGTTGGTCGCACGCTTCGGAGGACAGAGAGAAACTCGGAAATCGGCATAGTCTTGAGCAAATAATTGTCCGCACCACAGTCCGCTGCGCCTTGGCGATAGGCTGCGCTATCCCAGGACGACAGGAGCAGGACCGTCGCACCAGCTAAGCTATGCTTGATGCGGCGGGTCGCCTGCAGGCCGTTGGTGCCGGGCATATCGATGTCCATCAGGATGACATCGGGCTTGAGTTGTTGCGCTAACCGAACGGCTTCTTCGCCATCTGATGCTTCGCCTACCAACATCCAGTCCTGCTGTACCTCCAAGATTCGCCGCAGGAATCTACGATATTCGTTGTTATCATCGACGATCAGGACCCTCATGGTTTCAGACTTCCTGGAGGGACTAGACACGGTTTCATTATTACTATTACGCTCTTATTATGACAATTGGGGGAAGCATGCCTTTTCGGCTAAGGCGAATCCCTTAGTTACTTTCCCCACGCTCTTGGTAGAATGAATTGCGGCCCCGAAATCCCTCTTCCTATAATATCCATCAAGCTAAAAATGCTCTGCCATAATAGAAGAGCGCGGGACTCATGCCCTTTCCCAAGGAGGCCATCATGGACCGCAACAAATCTCACTATCAGATC
>QHYS01000285.1:878-3185 GCA_003223325.1 Acidobacteriota bacterium | reverse complement strand
GGCTGGGACGATGAGGCGCGCCGACAGGTCATAAGTGCGGCGTTGGCGAATGGCGCACGGTTCAGATCAGCCGGCGCGCTTCATCGCCTCCGCGTGGCTGATGGACCAAACGGGCTAACGATAGGGGGAGTCTCATGAAGATGCGCGTCTATGTCATCACGGCCGTTGTGGCTTTGGTCGCATGCGTTGTGAGCACAGCCTACAGCCAGGCGCCGCCGATCGACATCGGGGCTATCCTTCCTTTAACTGGAGATGGGGGGTCCTACGGGCCGGGGATGCAGTTGGCTATGCAGGTGGCCGTCGACGAGGTGAACAAGGCCGGAGGCCCACAGTTCAGGCTGCGTGTCGAGGATGACGCCACTACCCCCGACCAAGGCGTCCGCGCCGCACATAAACTCATCGACGTCAACCACGTAAAGGCAATCGTCGGCACGTGGGCGAGCTCCGTGACGCTCGCGGTGGCTCCACTGACTCAGGCGGCGGACATCGTGGAGATGAATGTCTCAGGCTCTCCGAAGTTGAGTACTCTGCAGCCGGTGGGCCAGCGCACCGTCTTCAGGGTGAATGCCACAGATGAGGCCCTTGCAGCGGCGGTAGCTAAGACGTTGTATCGGCAGGGCTTTAAGTCCGTCACAATCCTCAGTAACAACGCTGCCGGGACCATCGGCCTTGGGGAGAATTTCAAGGACTCGTTCACGAAGAACGGCGGCACCGTCCTTTCAATGATCGTCTACCCGGACAAGCAGTCCTCTTACACCAGCGAAGTGGGCAAGGCGCTCGCCACGAAGCCTGATCTGTATCTCCTTTCCTGCTATACGCCCGATGGAATACTGGTGGTCAAGGAGGCTTACCAGGGCCATGCGACCGCCAAGTTTGCGATGCCGGCTTGGTGCCTGAACGACGACTTGATCAAGGGCGTCGGAGCGAATGTCGCAGATGGTGACATCGCGTTCGATCTCGTGGCGGTCTCGACCTCGAAGGCTTACAAGCGCCTGAACGCCGCTTACAACGCTAAGACGGGGAAGGACGCCTTCGATAACGTCTACGCCGTCCATGTCTATGATGCGATCCATCTTTTGGCGTTAGCGTTCCAGAAGGCTGGGACCACAAAGAGTCTTGTGGTTGGCAAGGCGCTGATTCAAGTCTCAAACCCACCGGGGCAAGAAATCACGAGCTTTGCGGAGGGCCTCCCGCTGCTGCGCCAGGGCAAGAGTGTGCATTACGTGGGGGCCAGCGGACCGATCGAGTTCAACGCACAGGGTGACATGGCGCCTAACGTTGGCATCTTCAAGGTCGAGAATGGAAAGATGGTCCTCAAGACTGGGTCTCAATAGCGTTTCGGCAGCGCCATCATGAGTGGTGCGCTGGGCGGTAACGGACGGGCCTAAAGCCATTTGAGTCGGTTAGGAAGACAATGGTCAAGGCACGGCAAATCCGTTGGCAGGGCAGCGCACGTCCCTGGCACTGGAGCTCTCGCGCCGTGCTGATGTTATTTAAAGCCGACACGTGTTGACCATAAGGCCTTCTGCTGAACCGCTGCGGGAATACAGTGGGCGGGCCGACCTCACGTTGGAGCAGAAGGAGGGACTGCCGTGTCTGCCAGAGTGACACCTGTGCCCGTGGGCCGTCCAACCTTCCTTGATGTGCCACGGTGTACGGATCTGAGCACGCTCGATGCGCACATAGCGATCATCGGGGTCCCGTTCGGGATACCCTACGCACTGGATTATTCGACCGGGGCGAGCGCGGCGCCCCGCGCAATCCGCGAACAGTCGGTCCGTTATTCCCCGTGGTATTTGACCCACTACGATTACGACTTTGGCGGGGACCTGGTCGCGGGCCGGGCGGTGAAGATCGTGGACTGCGGCGATGTGGCTATGGTGCCCGGGCGGTGGGAAGAGAATTCTCGGGTGACGACTGCTACGATCAAAGCGATTCTCGACTGCGGCGCCGTGCCTATCGTGCTTGGAGGCGAGCACTCGACCCCGATCCCGGTGATGCGCGGTTACGAAGGGCGAGGGCCGATGTGCGTCGTCCAGATTGACGCCCACATCGATTGGCGAGACGAGAGGGAAGGCATCCGCGAAGGCTTGAGCAGCACCATGCGCCGAGCTTCGGAAATGCCTTGGGTCAAGGGCATGGTGCAGATCGGGATCCGGGGCTTCGGCAGCGCCCGCAAGCTAGAGTTCGATGACGCTCGTCAGTACGGCTCCGTCCTCGTCGGCGCGGAGGAATTGCATCGGCTTGGGGTTGAGGAAATCCTCCGCCGGGTGCCGGGTTCGGAACGGTATTACATCACGATGGACA
>QHYS01000285.1:0-852 GCA_003223325.1 Acidobacteriota bacterium | reverse complement strand
GAGGCCACTGACCTGCTCAAAGGCATTGCCGCGAAGGGCAGGGTGGTAGGGTTTGAGCTCGTCGAGGTGGTGCCAGGTGCCGATGTCCAGGACATGACAAGCCGGCTGGCTGCCAGGATGGTCCTGAACCTCGTCGGCGCGATAACGCACACGGGCCAAATCGGCTAACAAGGTCGAAAAGCAGATTCTATCGAAGCGGTCGCACCTTACTCGCCCCGCTCAGATCTTCTCCCTCGGCACGTTAATCGCCGCTCTTGGTGGCGAAGCGGTGATGCCTCGCGAGAAGCGGCGTTGTTCCCATCCGGCTTCGAACAGGTTGAAGAATCCCCGGACGTAGGGGTGTTCCCGGGCGGTGTCTTCATTGAAGTCGGCGCCGATCCCCGGACCGGTAGGGAGCGGGAGATAGCCGTCCACCACACGGGGGACTCCCGTGAAAACGTCCCAGAGCCAGGGCTCCTGAAAGTCGTCGAACACTTCGAGGGTTTTGAAGTTGGTCATGGCCGCACACGCGTGCGCGGTCGCCGCCGTGCAGAACGGGCTGTTGGCGTTGTGGGGCGCCACCGTGACGTAATGGGCGTCGGCGATCGCTGCGATTTTCTTCAGCCCCAGGAACCCACCGGCGTGCGTGAGATCCGGCTGCACCACGTCGGGGACGGCGTGCTGGAAGAGGCGCCCGTACTCGAAGTGGCCGAAGACCCGTTCGCCCGTGGCGATCGGTACGGGACTCCCTTCAATCACCCGGCGCAGCGCCTCCAGGTTCTCAGGGGGCACCGGTTCCTCGAACCAACTGGGGCGGTATGGCGCCAGCTCCCGCGCCAGGGCGAGGGCCGTCGCCGGGGTAAACCGGCCATG
>QHYS01000284.1:513-1698 GCA_003223325.1 Acidobacteriota bacterium | reverse complement strand
CCGCACGGGAGAAGAGGATACGCGCGCCGTCACCCCGGTGGGGGTCACGTAGGCTTCGGCCCAGCCGCCGGGTCACGCAAGCTCGGTGCGGCCATAAGAAGCGGAGTGGACCTGCTCTGCGTACCGAGCAGGTCCACTCAGTGAACGTGGTGGCGTCTACTCCGGGAACAAATACATCCCGACCAGCGTCACCGCCCCGATCAGAACCATCAAGAGTGGATTGGGGACGAAGTACGGAAAGATCATGAGGATCGTACCGCCGATGAGCGGGCTGCTCTTCTTTGACTTCCGGCCGTACGCGAACGCGGCCATCCCGATCACGCTGAACACGATGCCGAGAATCAACGTCATAATGCGCGAATGACCAACCCTTCTGGGACGCGGCTAAGCCCTGACTGGGGCATGCCCATTTCTGACCACGGCTAGACGCCTGAAGGAGCCTCTGGCGTGCGCCTCCAGCAGGCCTTGGGGAGGCGCCGCCTGGCGCGGCACCGTGGTCTCTTCATCGGCTCTCTGCCGTGCTATGCTGAGCGTGAATCCGACCACGCCCCCTGGCGACGGGAGATGCTCATTGACTCAAGCGATTCGCAATATCGCGATCATCGCGCACGTGGACCACGGTAAGACGACGTTGGTCGACGCCATGCTGTGGCAGAGCGGCACCTTTCGCGCCAACGAAACCATGGTGGAACGGGTGATGGATTCGAATGAGTTGGAGCGCGAGCGCGGGATCACCATCCTGGCCAAAAACACCGCCATCTTCTATCACGACACCAAGATCAACATTGTGGATACTCCGGGCCACAGCGATTTCGGCGGCGAGGTGGAGCGGGCCCTGAAGATGGTGGACGGGGTGATGCTGCTGGTGGACGCCAGCGAAGGTCCCCTGCCCCAGACCCGCTATGTGCTGAGCAAAGCGCTGGAAGGCGGTCTGCCGCCGATCGTCGTCATCAATAAGATCGACCGTGCCGACGCGCGTCCGCAGCAAGTGTTGAACGAAGTGTACGATCTGTTCATCGACCTGGACGCCAAAGAAGAGCAGCTCAATTTTCCCGTCCTCTACACCAACGCCAGGACGGGGACCGCCTCGACCAACATCGCGCAGGCGGGTGAGGATCTGCGCCCCCTGTTCGAGGCGATCGTGTCCACCGTTCCCCCGCCCGCCGGAGAGGCCGCGGCACCCCT
>QHYS01000284.1:0-359 GCA_003223325.1 Acidobacteriota bacterium | reverse complement strand
ATCGCGATTGGCGACACCATCACCGATGCCGAGGCGCCCGTTCCCCTGCCCCGCATCAGGGTCGATGAGCCGACGCTCGCCATGCAGTTCAGCGTGAACACGTCGCCCTTTGCCGGACGCGAAGGGACGTATGTCACCTCACGCCACCTGCGCGAGCGCCTCGAGAAAGAGGTCCTCACCAACGTCTCCCTGCGTGTGGAAGACACCGGCAGCACCGACTCCTTCACGGTCATGGGCAGAGGCGAGCTCCACCTCGCCATCCTCATCGAGACGATGCGGAGAGAAGGCTACGAGCTGATGGTGGGCAAGCCGGAGATCGTGACCAAGAGGGTCGACGGCAAGCTCATGGAGCCCATGGA
>QHYS01000282.1 GCA_003223325.1 Acidobacteriota bacterium | reverse complement strand
GAGCAACACTTGTCATGCAGCGAGGGTCCTCGACAAATCGCTGACCAAGCCTCCGCGTTCCGGCGCCTTCAGCATTGGGCATCCTTCTAAAGGTACAAAGCGCTTCACGGCAACTACGTCAAAATGTCCCTTTCCCCACGTCGATCGTGGCTTGGTGCGTTAAGACAACCGCCCCCCCAATCAGAGGGCATTCCGCTTCTTGCGCCCTTACAGGAGAATACGTAGATTGCTTACGAAATTCGCATAACGGATTCGGACGGATTTGCAACACCGGAGAGCCATGATTCAGTCCAGCGGACAGTGCACACTCGTGAGGCGGGAAGCTATGCGTTTCCCTCTGGATGTACCGGTCGTCTTCTGGTGGAGGAATGCCAACGGTGTTCACCAACAAGGTGAAGGACGCAGTTATGACCTTAGCGAGCTGGGGGCCTTTGTGTTTGCGAGTGCCTGTCCACCAGAAGGAACGCAAGTCGGCCTCAGGATTCCCATTACACAATTTCCTGACGTAGTGCGACCTTTGCGAATGGAAATAGAGGGGCGCGTTGTGCGGATCGAACAGGTCCGAAGCGGTGAGGGACGCGATGGCTTTGCGATTCTGAGTGAGCAAACCCTCTTGCGTGAATTGGACAACAGCACTCGGCAAAGGAATTCAGACCTTCCTCCCAAGGCCAGGGCACCCGTGGCTCATCATTTCTCGTGCGAAGTTCATTAGGTCGGTCAGAGCGCAGCAAGTTCGAATTTCTTGGTGGCGGGAAAAATTCTGTGAGGTGGGTGTGATTTGTTAGGGGCGCGATCCAACGGATGCACGGCAACTAAAGGGCTCGGGGTGTCGCCGGATTTGGGCTTACCTCCGGAAGAGGTGATATTTGGAAACTCTTCGGTGATGGGCAAGATCCGTCTGAAATTGGAGAAAGCCGCAGGTGCCAACCTCGCGGTTTTGCTGCGCGGACAGAGCGGCACGGGTAAGGAGGTGCTCGCGAAGCTGATCCATGCGCAGTCTCCGTGGAGAAGCGGAGCGTTCGTCAAGGTCAGCTGTCCAGCCATTCCGGGCACTCTTCTGGAGAGCGAACTCTTCGGCTACGAGAGAGGCGCTTTCACCGGCGCCTACGGCGTCAAGCCAGGTCGCGTGGAGTTGGCCCACGGCGGCACGCTCTTTCTGGACGAGATCGGTGAGCTAGACCCCACCCTACAAGCGAAACTACTCCAGCTGCTTCAGGATGGCGAGTTCAGTCGGATTGGCGCTTCTGACGGAAGAAGAATCGACGTTCGCTTTGTTTGCGCTACCAATCGCTCTCTCGAACGGGAGATAGAGTCTGGCCATTTTCGCGAAGATCTTTTCTACCGGATCAACGTCCTAGCGATTCAACTACCGCCCCTGCGGGAGCGAAGAAACGATATTCCAACCTTGGTTGATTACTTCCTGGATATCTATAGCCGGCAGCTGGAACGTACTGTCCCCGCTCTGTCGAGGCACCTTTTGGCGGACCTCGCAAGATACTCCTGGCCTGGAAACATTCGGGAGCTTGAGAATTTGATGAAGAGCTACGTCATCTTTGGGTCGGAAGAAGATCTGCGTGCCGCCATGCAACCCGGTCAAGAGGATTTTCTTGATCTTGAGATTCCCTCGAACGGGGTGATATCCCTGAAAAAGGTGGTCCGCGCAGCCACCCGGGAGCTCGAGCGAAAGGCGATTCTCAAAGCGCTTGAGATACACCAGTGGAACCGACGAAGGGCCGCTCGTGCCTTGAGTATTAGCTATGCGGGGCTTCTTTGCAAAATGAGAGAGGCGGGTATGCCGCCGACTAGAGGACCGAGAGCTGGCCTCGACGTCGTCGCGCAGGGCGCGAGCTGAACTAGATCGTCAGATCGTTTCGTACGATGAAGGTGTGAGAGCAATGCAAATTTCTCAGAAGATCGCGTTGGCTATCCTAGCGCTTGCGACCGTGTTTGCTCCGGCCCGGGCATATGATCGGGGAACCAGCCCCGCGCCTCGTCAACTAGCGGTGAAGGCGGCCCCGGAAAAGCCGGAGAGTCCGAAAAGACCGACGGAACCCGCTTCCCTTGTGATCGAGCAAGTGCAGGCAACCGATGTCGATCAACATGTCCAAGTGCGCATCACTGGCAGCGGGGTTCTTTCCTGCACCCCGTCTCCGATGGGTCACCCAGATCGTTTGGTCTTGGATTGCGCAGGAGTCCACTTCCAGACCCAACAGGGACCCATCCGTGTTGACCTAGATCCAGTTCGTTCTGTTCACGTCAGTCAATTCAAGGCCGATGTGGTCAGAGTGGTCATCGACCTAGTCGAACAGTCTCCTTACACAATTCGTGCTGACGGAAACACAGTCACCGTCGTGTTTAACTCGATGCGTAGGCAACCTTCTAGCTTGGAGTCCACGAGCACGCAAGTAGAACCTCCTACCCGCCCAGCTGAAGGAGGAGAGGGCGATCAAGCATTGGGCGTTGTTACGGTGGTCCCTGACAACTTGCCACAGTCTTTGAAAGCTACCTCGCCTGCTCTGGCCCGTGGTGAGGCGTCTCTGGCAGTTCAGTCGGCACCAGCACCACTCGCTCCTCAGTCACCCGCCGTGGTGTCAGGCGATCTACCGAAGGTCCAAGAAGCTGCATCAGAAGCGAGCACGCCAGCCGAGAGGCTCGACTCGGCTCTTGCTGATCAGGACTATGTCATCGGCCCTCAAGATCTGCTCGCGATTAACGTTTGGCACGAACCAGAACTTTCCCAGTCCGTTCCGGTGCGGCCTGACGGGAAAATTTCGTTGCCACTGCTTGGCGATTTGAAAGCTAGCGGCCTCACTCCCCGCTTGCTCCAGAACCTCCTGGCCAAGGAGTTGGAGGCTTACATCCGTAAACCGCAGGTCACCGTGATCGTCCGAGAGATCAACAGCCAAAAGTTTTACGTCATCGGTGAAGTGGGAAAGCCCGGCGAGTATTCGCTGGCGACCAGTATGACGGTGCTCGATGCACTGGCGGCGGCTGGCGGGTTCCGGGACTTCGCCAAGGCACAAAAGATCTATTTACTTCGGATGATGCCCGATGGCTCTCGCAAGCGCCTCCCCTTCGATTACAAATCAGCCGTGAATGGGAAGAACTCCTATCACGATATCGAACTTCAGAGCGGTGACACTCTGGTTGTGCCCTAGTCGAGGTTGAAAATACAGGTGAAGGACAGAAGCTTCCAAATCGAACATCGTCCCGCTGCGCCGGGCACGCCCTGGCAGCTAGTTCTGCCGTGGGTCTTCGCCGCATGTCTAACGTTATCTTCGACTGAAGCACTAGTCCGCGCGTCTGATTCACCGGGCGGGTCCGATGTAAGCGCAGTTCAAGGAGCGACAAGACAGATTCCAAGAGGCGAAGGGCCAAACTCCTCGATGGGGTCGCCCCAGGACACGCAGTCTTCGGGCGCGGAAGAGTCGCGCGCCGCTACGCCGGGGCCACACACTTACGGAGACGCGGAGAAAGTCGGGCTGAACTACGCGGGCACCTCTCCTCCTCGAAACGTCCTTTTGCTCGGATTCAACGCTGGGAGCAGCTACGACGACAGCATCTTTGGCAACAACCAGCATCGCACGGGCGATGTGGACTTTCTGTTTGGCCCGAACCTCAGCGTGCACCGCGACGGAAGGCTCCTCCGCTTGGCGCTAAGCTATCAGCCATATTTCCGCATTTACAGGAGGGTGTCCGAACCAAATGCAGTAGACCAAACGCTCGGACTCGACGCGGCCTATCAAGCGACTTCACGCCTCTCATTTCGCGCCCGCGCATCCGCATTCTACACAACGGGCCTCTTCCAGCCGGGTCAGAACGGGGAGTTTGTTCCCGGCCTAGGTTCCCCTTCCAGCTTGAATAACACACTGTTCACGCCAACCACACGCGAACTAACCTGGAACTCGCGGATCGATGCCAGCTATCAGGCTGGGGCGCATGACTCGGTTGGTCTGTTTGTTGGTGACTCCCGACTCGATTTCACGCAGCAAGTTTCCAGCGCAGGGAACCTGCAAAACATGGAAGAGAGACAAGCCGGGCTGCTCTATGAGCATCGACTTAGTCCTCACACTACTGTCGGGACCAACTACTTGTTCGAGAATATTCGTTTCGGGTTGGACTCGCGAACTTTGGTGCACAGCGCCTTCGTATCCTATGCACAGCAACTCTCTCGCAGCCTGACGCTGAGTGTTTTTGGCGGGCCGCAGTATTCGCGCCTGCACGAGGTGGTCATCTTCCCGGTTGGCCCCTTCAGGTTCCAGGTTCCAATCTTTCAAGCGGGCTGGAGTTGGGCCCTCGGCGCCACGCTAGCGAAGCGGTTGGACAAGACTGCGCTCCAATTGACCGCACAGCGGCAGGTGTCCAACGGAGGGGGATTCATCGGTGCCGTGGTCGGTTTGTCTGTGGGGGCAAGCGTGAGACGCCAGCTGCTGGGACGTTGGGATGCCCTTTGGAGCGGAGGTTATGCGAAGAGCACTAGCGTAGCTTCTGAGTTTTCCGCCAGTGACTTTCAAAGCGAGACGGCAGGATTTGGCTTGGAGCGGGCGCTGACAGAAAAACTCAGTTTCCGCGTAGGATATGACTTCCTCCGCCAACGCGCTACTGGACAATCCGCACTATTCGCAAGCTTTGACCGCGACCTTTGGTCTGCCCAGCTTACTTACCGGTTTCACCAGATAGCGTTAGGGCGCTGACGACGATGGAAAATACATTCGAAAGTAACCCAGTACCTTGGCAGGACTCCTGGGCAATGGTATTGCGCCGGCGCTGGTGGTTGATGGGGCCACTGTTTTTTTGTGGCTTTGTGGCCTTCGGGGTAGCGCACCGCTGGCCGGAGCAGTATCGCTCCGAGGCTTTGATCTTGGTCGAGCAACAGAAGGTACCGGAGCTCTACGTCACCCCCAACGTGGTGACCGACCTCCAGGACCGTTTGCAAAGCATGACCCAGCAGATTCTCAGCCGCACGCGACTCGAGAAGCTCATCGAACAGTTCAATCTGTATCCCAACCAGCGCCAGCAGGTGAACAACGACGAAGTCGTCGATAGGATGCGGAAAGACATCCGCATCGAACTGGTACAGGCACCCAGGCGCGAGGATGAACTCACCGCCTTTCGTATCAATTTCTCGTATAACAGCGCACGGGTTGCCCAGCAAATCACCAATGAGCTGACTTCGCTATTCATTGACGAGAATCTCCAAGCACGCGGCCAACAATCGGTCAGTACGACCACCTTCCTCGAAAACCAACTGGAACAGGCACGCCAAGATCTCGCTCAGCAAGAGCAACGCCTGCGCGAATACAAGATCCGCTTCATTGGCCAACTCCCCGAACAGCAACAAAGTATGCTCCAGATGCTCGGGAGTCTTCAGGCTCAGCTCGACGCCAATACGGCGGCCACCGAGCGAGCCGAGCAACAGAGGATTTATTTGGAATCGATGCAGAGCCAGTACAGGGCGATGCAAGAGTCTCCTGGAAGCGCCGATGGGAACGCTGCGACCTCTCCGATCGCCGTTGCGGACGCAACGATCCGCGATCTTCAGAAGCAACTCACCGAACTCGAGGCGAAATACACGTCCCGGCACCCTGATGTCGACAAGCTCAAAGATCAAATCGCTGGTTGGGAGGAGACACGGAACCAGTCGGAGCAGAAACTTGACAACAGGACGTCGACCGAAGCTCCCGCAACTACAACTCCGTTACGCGGAGCTGCCGCTCTTGCTGAAGTCGAGAGCCGGTTCAAAGCCACGAAAGCGGAGATCGACAGCTACCAGACGGAAGCAATGAAGTTGCGGGCGCGAATGGACGACCTTGAGTCTCGGCTGAACCTGACTCCCCTGCGAGAACAGCAACTGGCCGAGGTCACGCGCAATTACGACAATTCCAAACAGAACTATCAGTCTCTGTTGCAGAAGAAATTGCAGTCTGAACTGGCGACGAATCTCGAGAAGAGGCAGCAAGGCGAGCAGTTCCGCATCATCGATCCCCCGAACCTCCCAGTCAAACCGTCAGAGCCCAATCGCCTGGCGATCATCACGATCGGATGGGCCCTGGGACTCTGTCTAGGCCTCGGTCTGATGGCCTTGCTGGAGATAAGGGATGAGACGATTCATAACGAGCGAAGCCTCCTTGAGTCCGTTCGGGCGCCTGTACTGGTCCATGTCCCGGTTATTCGCTCCCGCCGGGAGCGAATACTTGCGCGGCTATACCAATTCTGTGAGGCCACTGCGGCAGTGTTTTTTCTGGCGGCGTCGGTGGGAATGGGAATTTACACGTATCTGGTGGGCTGAGCATGTACAACGCCTTTTTCCGGTTAGCACGTT
>QHYS01000281.1 GCA_003223325.1 Acidobacteriota bacterium | reverse complement strand
CTTACTTGTGATGGTTGGATCGTGAGAGACCACGGACCTTGTTCGGAGACAACTTCACCACCTTGCCGTTGCGTCCGATGTAGAGCGGCAATCCTAGACGAGCATGCTCGTCAATGACCTCGTCAACTGCCTCCCGGAAGGCCATTTCCGCACGCTTTTCCAATGGCAACCGCAGAAAGTTGGCGCGAGTTCTTTTCATTTCTCACCGTACCGCCCGATCAAAGCCTGATACGTCTGACGATCTATTATACGGAGCCTATTGCCCTTCTTGAAAGCGACTGCCACGGGTTTCGTGCCACTATTCTCGAACAGATACCAGGAATCGACGCACGGCTGGTAATCCGCAATGAAGTTACTGATTGACCGGTCGAACCGGCGGCGAACTACGGGCTCCGGCACGTCATGCCCATCGACGAACAGGAAGAAAAGGTGGACTTTGTAACCTGTAGCCCTAAGCCGTTGAATCAGTCTCAAATAGCTTCTGCCCGATAATGTCGTCTCAAAGCCAAACGAAACGCGGCGTTGCGCGAAACGCCTGATCTCGCTGAGCATGAGCCTGCCAGCGCGAATGGTTGCTGCCTCTGGCGAAAACGGAGCTATGCCCTGGGCAATCAGGTCAGCATTGATGAAGTTCCTGCAGTTCGCGTACTTGGGAAGAAACTTGTGTGCGAACGTGGTCTTGGCCACACCGTTCGGTCCCGCATAATGTAGAGTTCCATCGGGCCTCTTAAATCCTAGCGAATCTCACTTGCGTCGTCCCATCTGACTGGATGTTATCCCGACGAGGAACCGCAAAAACCCCCGGTTAGAAAATGGAATTTCGGCAGACCTGTAAGATGCCCGGATCAGCATGCGAATGCTGAGACAATCTGGGCGGAATGGGCGAGCAGGAAGCCATTACTTAGCTGCTGCCGCCGCTTCGAGCTTGACTACAATTTCCTGGAGCGTTTTGAGATTGTCCGCCTGGTCAAGCGAACTCAGGTTCAAGCGCTGGAGAACACCGGCAAAAGCCGCCAAGCCAGTTTTGTCCCGTGCTGCCTCGGCTCGACGCAGTCCACGGTCCGCCGCCTGCATGTGCGCCAGCACCTTCTGCTGAAGCGCCGGGTCTCGAATGTCTTTGGGATTCCAGACTCTCGCCAGAGCCTTCAGCAGCCCGCGGTACATGCGTTTCCCCACTACCTGTTCCATCCGCTCGATGTCGCGAATCATGGCGCCGGTTTCTGCTGTCGCTGCGTTGCCATTCTGACGAGAATCACCAGTGCTGGCACCCGTCCGCTCCGACAATGTGGAATTCCCTTCCCGACCAGGCCGGAGACCCTGCAGCCATCCCTCCGGTGTCGCCCAGCCAGCGAGTTGCGGTACTGTCTTGGGGCGCTTGCGGTCGTCCAGGTCAACCCAGGTTCCCGTGAAGCAATAAAGATAACGGCCCAGGCCAAAACAAGCGCAGGCCCTCTTGAACGCCTGCGCTTCCGCAGCCGTGCCGGCGTTGTCATTGTCGGCCCATTCTTCTCCTGTTGCGGAATGCGAACCCAGGCCGAAGATGGTCACCTCACAGGTAACCAGCACTTTCGCGACAATCTTCTGGTCCTTGCTCCGCTCAAAATTCGCGCTGGTATGGATGGTGTACTTGCGGGTCCAGCCCGCCGGCGTAAACAGCGCATTCAAGCGATCTGTGTACGCCCTTTGGTCGGTGTACGGGACCACCTGGCCGCGAACGGGCAGCTGATTCTTGGTTGTGTTGGTGACTCTCCACTCGATCAGAGAGGGATGAAAAGGCACTTCCAACGCCGCGACCAGCTCTTTGACTCTCTCGGCTGAGAACTGAGGTACCACCGTCGTTCCTGAAACCGCAGGGGATGCGACCGCCACAGACGTACTGTTTTCGCGCACATGGCCATTGGGTCCGCTCATAGGGAAACCTCCTCGTTCATTGAAATTTCGGCTCGCCGCACATCCAAGGCTGGGAAGGGATCTACAAGAGCCACGTGCCTCAGGAGAGATCACGGTAGTTCGGCCTTCGGAGCCAGGCGAGCCAGTACCCGTAAGAAGGAACTTAATCTTGTCAACCCACACCTGAGCCGTCAGCGATCACCGTACGAAGCGCGTTTTCCGTTGACGCCTGCTCTACCAGTTCCCCCAATGCGTCTGAAGACGGGCATATCTCTTACGGCGACGAAAGAGCAAAGCCCGTTGATCGGTATCGGCCGCTCATCCTCAATTCGCCAGCCGCGCTCGAGATGTTGTCGTTTTCGTTCCTCAAACAAGTCGGCCCTCGTGGTCACAAGAATTCTCATGGCGGCATCCCCAGTTCTCATTTGTCGGCGATTGGGTCGAAGCACCCGGCTAGGCAGGCTGGAGTGAGCTTTCCGTTAATCCCTATAGGAGGCTCGCGGTAACGCTCTTCTAAGGCTTCGGGGAATCGAATAACAGCGATGCAGGATGCAGAGAGCTGCCGTGGAGAGGTACTACCGGTATCCGATGAATTTGCTGGGCTACGACCGGCTACAGACCGGCAATAAGGAGGATGCGATCGAATTATTCAAGCTCAATACCGAAGCTTATCCGCCTTCGACGAATGGTCAGGACAGCCTGAGCGACGGGATATCTAGCGGCGGGGAAGTACGATCTGGCACTGGCTGCGGAGGAAAAGTGCCTAGAGTTGCTGCCGGGCGATGCGAGTGATCCGGACTTCAAGGCGGCTCTGTGGAGGCAGGCGGAAGAGAAGACTGCTAGACTCAAAAGACTGGTTGGTGACGCAAGGCGAACGTTCCAGCCAGCGGCAGGTAAATGAAAGAGCGACGGTCCGAAAGTAGCTGTTGCAAATCCGGAATAGACTCATTGACCTTGCCCCACGGGCGAACAGACGGCGCAAGCTTGCGACATCGCCTGGTTACATCAACTGACCGACTACTGGACTACGCAAATGCAGGGTAGACTTCTGGTGAAAGTGGAGGGCAAGGTTATCGATGCATTTTGTAAAAAGCCACATGCGCTTGTTCTTGGTGACTGTGGGAGCGCTGATACTGGTTGCTTGTGGCTGGTCCAGGTTTCCCAGCGGAGAGCTGGTGATGTTCACCGCGTTTGGGCCGCATGCGTTTCAAGGAAGAGTTCTCGTCATCCGACCTGATGGCTCAGGGCTAACCACGGTTCTCGCACCACAGGGACTTTTAGACTACGCGACGGCTTACGGCAATTCACTCAAGTCATTCAAGTCATTCATCTTGGTGTCCGTCGATCAAGCAACCGGCGGTGGTACGAACCAGACGACGCTAAGCATCGCCCAATACCGTCCAATACTCAATCT
>QHYS01000283.1 GCA_003223325.1 Acidobacteriota bacterium | reverse complement strand
GGGCCTGCAGGAAGTGCTTACTGCGCCGCGATCTCCCTGGCAAAATCCCTTTGCGGAACCGTTGGTGGGTCCATCCGCGCAATTGCGACTCTAGTGGAGGTCTTTGTCTTGGTATTTTGGATTCATGAAAGAAGCCTGGACGAAACATTCGAGCTATCCCGTGCGTCTAGTATAGACAAGGATGGAGCGAGGGGCGTTTCGAAATCGTGAACCCCTGGCGCACCAGCTCAGGAGGCCTCATGTATTCGTCAAAACGGCCATCGTTGATCTTGGCTGGTTGCGCAGTGGTAAGCCTGGCGAGCTTGAGCCTTGCCACTGCGTCCCGTGCCTTTCCCGCTTGGGAACGGCAAGCCCCGCAGCCCGCGGCGCAGAATCCCGCCGCGAACCAAGTCGTCGGTACGATCAAGGCGATGAGCGGCAACACTATCACCCTTGCGCTAGACAAGGGCGCGAAGGTCACCGTGGTCGCTCAGGCTTCGACACGCATCGTTCGCGTCGCCCCAGGTCAGGCAGACCTCAAGAATGCAGCGGTGATTCAGTTATCGGATCTCCAGGTCGGCGACCGGATTCTGGTCCGTGGAAAGCCGTCCGACGACGCCGAATCCTTTCCGGCCGCGGGCATTATCGCCATGAAACGTTCCGACGTGGAAGCCAAGCAGCAACAGGAACGCGAGGATTGGCAGAAGCGGGGTATTGGCGGATTGGTGAGCGCCGTCGATCCTGTCGCCGGAACCATCACCATTTCTGTTGCTGGCCCCGGCAGGACTAAAGCCGTCGCCATTCACACAGCGAAGGACACCATCTTGCGCCGTTATGCTCCGGACTCGGTGAAATTTGACGATGCCAAACCCAGCACTCTGGATCATGTCAAAACGGGCGATCAGCTTCGCGCGCGAGGCGCGCGTAGTGCGGATGGCACCGATTTTGCCCCGGAAGAAATCGTTTCCGGATCTTTCAGAAGCATCGCCGGCACAATCAACGCAATTGACGCCGCTATGAATACCGTCACGGTGACGGACCTGGTCACCAAGAAGCCCTTGATGGTGAAGATCACGCCGCAATCGCAAGTGGTCAAGCTGCCCGCTCAAATGGCTCAGGCTATCGCCTTCCGGTTGAAAGGCAGCGCGGCGGGAACTCCGGCAAGCGCAGCGCCGGGATCCGCTCCACGCCCTTCGGGCGCTCCGTCGGAATCCGCGCGCACGGCTGGCGGCGAGCAGCGTGGCGACCAGCGTATAGGCGGCGCGGGATCGACTCGAGCAGGCGGCGCACAGGCTGGCGTGCCGGCCGACTTGCAGCAAATCGTGAATCGGATGCCCGCGGCGCACCTCGCCGATTTTCAGAAGGGCGATGCCGTCATGATCGTGTCAACCGAAGGCACGAGTTCCGGCGGCGTCACTGCGATCACCATGCTCGGGGGAATCGAACCGATTCTGGCTGCCGCGCCTACTGGCGTGCAGAGCATGACCCTTTCGCCTTGGAATCTCGGCGGTGGGGGCGGTGAAGAGGGCGAGGGAGCCACCCCATAGCGGCATGCTAGAACATTACCTCATGAGCGTTCCGAGGAGCGACAGGCGATGCGCAGTTTGCATCCCGGTGCGGCAAGGTGCACGTTGCGCTCGAAGCGCCATACTCCTTCTGCTGTTGGGCCTCGCGTTCGCGAACCGCCTGCCGGCGCAAACCGGCGCCACAGGGTCTCTGTACGGGACGGTGCTGGATCCTTCCGGCAGCGCTGTGCTGAATGCTCCTGTGAAGGCCACGTCGGCCTCGGGGCGGATCTCGTCCGCGACCACAAACTCGGCCGGCGCATACGAATTGAACAACCTGCCGGCAGGTGCGTACACCATCGAGGCTACCGTGAAGGGCTTCGCGCCGTTTAAGAAGGAAAGTGTTGCGGTGACCGCGAATCGAGCGGAACAGTTCGACATTACGCTGGCGATCGAGCGGCGAGAGGAGCAAATCACCGTCGCCGGAGAGGCATTGTCGGTGGACACCAGCCCCTCGAACAATGCCAGCGCCGTCGTGCTCACCGGCCAGCAGCTCGAAGCCCTGCCGGATGACCCTGACGAATTGCAACAGGACCTCGAAGCGCTAGCAGGTCCCTCGGCGGGCCCCAACGGAGGGCAGATGTACATCGACGGTTTTACCGCCGGCCAGCTTCCGCCGAAATCGTCGATTCGCGAAATTCGCATCAATCAGAACCCCTTTTCGGCGGAACTTGATAAGGTGGGATACGGCAGAATTGAAATCTTCACCAGGCCCGGCACCAACCAGTGGCACGGCCAATCGTCCTTGAATTCCACGGATTCCGTCTTCAACGCTCGGAATCCGTTTATTAACGGGTCCGTGCCTCCCTACCACTCGCTGCAAACCGAACAGAACGTTGGCGGTCCGCTGGGCAAGAAAGGGTCAATCTTTTTCAACGCCGAGTACCGGGACATTCACGATCAGTCGGTGGTGAGCGCCGAAATCCTCAACTCCAGCGGTATGGCGACTCCCTTCAGCGCCACGGTTCCCAATGTGCGGAAACGCCTGAACATCGGCCCGCGGGTGGACTACCAACTTACCAAGAACAACACACTCTCGGTACGGTATCGGTATGTTTGGGATCAGGAAAACAACAACGGGATCGGTGCAGCGTCGCTGGCCTCACAGGGCTACAACGTGCACAAGCCCGAACAGACCCTGCAAGTTGCCGACACCCAGATTTTGGGAGCAAAAATCGTCAACGAGACGCGCTTCCAATATCTCAAACAGGGCAATAACCAAACCCCACAGAGCATTCTGCCCACCGTGTCTGTTGGCGGCGAACTCACCGACGGCGGAAGCAATCAGGGAAACAACATCGATAATCAGAATCACTACGAGTTCCAAAACTACACCTCCGTTGCCCTTGGAAAGCACTTTATAAAATTTGGAGCGCGCCTGCGCGAGGTCACCGATAGCAGCAACTCAACAGGCGGCTTCAACGGCTCTTTCACTTTCGCTTGCCTGACCCCAACTTCTTCTTGCACCAATGCGTTATCGAGTGGTTTGCCCAGTCAATTCAAACTCACCACCGGCCTGCCGACGGCAAGCGTCAGCATGTTGGACGCCGGCGTGTATATCCAAGATGACTGGCGAGTGCGTCCGAACATAACCCTTAGTTATGGTTTGCGTCTCGAAACGCAAACCCATATCTCCGACAGGGCGGATTGGGCTCCGCGAGTCGGCATTGCCTGGGGCGTTGGAGGCGGGGAAAGAAAGCTCCCAAAACGATCTTGCGAGCTGGCTGGGGAACCTTCTACGACCGCTTCACCACAGCTTCCATTCTTGAAGCGGAAAGGTTCAATGGCGTCACCGAACAAACGTATAGCATCAATAACCCTGGCTTCTTCTGCCCCAATTCTCTTTCCGCCTGCCCCTCAATCGGCAGTATAGCCAGTCTCAGCACGTCCGTTCCCGTCATCTACCAGGTCGGTCCAAACCTCCGCGCGCCGTTGCTCATGCAGACCGCAGTCAGTATCGAGCGGCAAATCACCAAGATTGTCAACGTGTCGGTTTCTTACCTGAACTCGCGCGGATACCGCCAGTTGCTGACCAACAACATCAACTCGCCCGTTCTGCCCGGAACCCTGACTCCTGCCAGCCCTGCGAACGGCGGTGTGTACCCCAATGGGATCAAAGAGGCCATCTACCAGTTCACTTCGACGGGGATCTTCCGGCAAAACCAATTGGTCGTAAACACCACCGTGCGCGCCGGCGCCAAGCTGCTGCTCAACGGCTACTACACGCTGAACTACGCTCACAGCGATACGGGAGGAGTCAACATTTTCCCGTCCGACCCTTACAACGTACTCGCAGACTATGGCCGGGCCGCCTTTGATATCCGAGACAGAGCCTTTGTCGGCGGGACAATCAGCATGCCGTGGGCGCTCCGCCTCAGCCCCTTCATGGTGCTCAGTTCCGGAAGGCCCTACAACATTACCCTGAGCCAGGACTTGATTGGTTCCACACTGCTCAACCAGCGGCCGGGCTTCGTCTCGTCGAACGCTTGTTCTACAACAAGCATTAACGGGAGCATTTACTGCACTCCATTTGGCACTTTCGATTCCCAGCCCACAGCCGGCGAGGCGCTTGTTCCGATCAACTCTCTTACTGGCCCCTCGCAATTTTCCCTCAACTTGCGGGTTGCCAAGACGCTCAGCTTCGGCGGTAAAGCTGGGGAGGGCACGCCGGGAGCGCAAGGAGGCCGGGGAGGGGGCGGAGGGCGCGGACCGGGCGGCCCCGGAGGCGGAGGCTTTGGGCGTCCTGGCGGCGGCCCCTTGGGTGGAGGCGGCGGCGGAAACGCTAACGCAGGGCGTTTTAACTTCACCGTGAGCATCAACGTTCGCAATATCTTTAATAACGTAAACTTGGCGACGCCGATTGGAGCCCTGACTTCGCCGGAGTTCGGCATGTCCAACAGCCTCGCCGGAGGCGGTGGACCTGGTGGGGGCGGGCCAGGCGGAAACGCCGCAAATCGTGCGGTTTATTTGCAGGGCATCTTCGCCTTCTAGTATTCGGTTTCGCGAGGGCGAGCGGCGCTCGAACACGAACATGGCATTCTCAGTTGCGACACTAGCTCAAAGCCGCGATGCGCGGCCGCTTCGCGTGGCTGGGTGCCGCCGTGCTCCTGATGGCGGTCGGCGGTCTGGCCACGGTCGCTACGCAGGACACGTGGCTCGATGGGTACGGCATAATTGCGTACTTCCTCGTTCCCCTTGCCTTCATCCCCATGGCGGCTGGCGCGATCGCGAGTCCGCGAGCCAATCGTTTCGTCGAGAGCGCCTTCACCGCGCCGGTCGAACGAAGTAACTGGCTCGCGGCGAAAGTCCTCGTGCTCCTCACACTTGCAGGTGCCTACTACCTCGCGTACACCTACCACGTGGGTCTGCCGCTCCTCTTGGGGAAATTCCTGATCTGGACTGTCGGCATTCTCGTCGCGAGCGTCGCCGTCGGCACGCTTATCGGCGTCCTCTTCACCGGCCGCAGCATTGCGGCACCCGCCGCGACCGGCGTGGGCGTCCTCCTCGCGTACGCGGGGCTCGTCCCGCTCCAGGAGCTGATGGTGGCGCAAGGCAACGGCGCGACGCGCACTGGCCATCTCGCGCTCGCGAGTCCCGTGGTGCTCCTCAAGAACGCGCTGGGGTTCACGCTCGTGGCAGGCAGCATTCCCGCCACGACGACCCTGACGTGAATCAGTCTGCTGGTCGTCGTGATCGGCGCGTTCACGCTGGCCGTGTGGGTTTTTCTGCGCGCGCAAGGCGTCGAAACGTGGGAAACCACGCGTAGCCAACGATGGACTATCACGCTCGCGATCGTCGCGATCGCCCTTCTTCGCGTCATGCTTGTGGACACCAATTACGACAACCCTGCACCACGTACGAACAACGCGCCAGCCATCCGTGGGCTCTTCGCACGTGCCAGCAGCAGCCTGGCCTTGACCCCCACCCGGCGGCCAACCACCCACCGTTGCTGCGGCACGATCCTCAATCGAGATGCGGCGTCCTTGGGAACCGATGAGCGCACGCGGCAAGATCTCCTCCTCCCCGTCGACGCCACCCAGCGCGTCACGGACCTACTAGGTATCCAGATCGTCGGGGAAAACGGGCTGGAAGCGACGGCCGACCCGAACGCGCTCCGAGACATTCCTATTCCTATTGAGATTGTGCACGCACTGCGTGCGCACATCGGCAGCAGGAAGGAAGGCTTTGTCTTCACCATGAAGAACGGCACACCGTGGAACGCTGCCCTTGTGTTGAAGCGGCACCTTCGTAAGAAGCTGGGAGTTATGGACGGCCATCTGCACATGTTTCGACACGTTCGCAACTCGGCAGCTTCACGCGGGTATTTCCGTTGCTGTGGTGTCGAAGCTGTTGGGACACGGCAGCATCTCGACCACTTTGAACATCTACGCACACGTCTTGGCTGAGCACCTAGAGCAGTTTGAGCGTCAGCGTGCGAAAGTTCTCGGAATTTCGGGCAACTTATCGGGCACCTGACGCACCTGACGCTGCCCAGCGTGCCCAGCGTCAATCGCTTGACAAGCGTGGGGTAACGAGCGTAGAACTCCGATCAACCGTCCAAAGAACGCAGTAGTGGAAGGGCCAGATTTTCTCCTAATTTCCTAGTGTCATCGCCAAAAGGGGTGAGCGATGAGCGTTACCACCGGCCGGTTGATCTGCGACAAGTCTACGCATTTAATACATCACGTCTTTTTACAAACTAGGGACCAGACCAGGCGGAGCCGGAGGGCACTATACGCCACCGACCGAGCGGGGACGTTCGTAAGTGTCAAACAGGGCCTTCGGCCCGCGAAAGTGCATGAAAAACCACGGACGGCGACCACGTCTTTTCAACAGTCGACTGCGAAAGTCAGGTTAGTCTGGTTTTTCGACCCTGCTAGACATTTGCCATAGTGATTCTTTAGGCCAGCCGGAACCTCGGCTGCGACCGTGGGTCCGGGTAAAGCAGTCGCGTATTACAAGGAGGAGCCATGGTGAGGAGCTCGAGGAGAAAACTATACGCAGTGCCGCGATTGATTGCGATTGTCATTGCATTGATTGGATTGATTGTATTGGGCAATTGCACAGTTCTGGCTCAAGGTTTCACGGCGGCTATTACGGGCACGGTCACGGACACGTCGGGAGCTGCGGTGCCGGGCGCGGCGGTTACCGTCAAACACCTGGAGACGGGGCTGACGCGCGCGGTGCAGGCTGACGCCAGCGGTAATTACAGTGTTCCGTCGCTGCCCGTCGGGGAATACGAGCTGACTGCCGAAAAGATGGGATTCCAGCGCGAAGTGCGGCGCGGAATTAACCTGGTGGTAGCTCAGGAAGCCGTGGTGAATTTGACGTTACAAGTGGGAAGTATCGTGCAGCAAGTCACCGTGACTGAGGCTGCTCCGCTGGTGAACACGACTATGACCTCTACCTCCGGATTGGTCACCGAGCAACAGATCAAGGAGCTGCCGCTGAACGGACGCAGCTTCGATCAGCTTCTCACCATCACCCCCGGCACCGTCAATTACACTTCGAATGTGGGACTCCAAGGCAACTTCTTTTCGGTGGTGGGCCGGAGGCCGGAAGAAAATAAGTACACGATCAACGGGATAGAGTACCTCGGCGCGAATGCCGCGGGCCAGCCGAGCGGGCCCTATGGCGCGAGCGGCCAGGTGCTGGGAGTGGATGCGGTGCGGGAATTCAACCTGATCCAGCACAGCTATGGCGCTGAATACGGGAAGCGAGCCGGCGGCCAGGTCAGCATCGTAACCGACTCGGGGACGAACCAGTTGCATGGAAGCGCGTTCGAGTACCTCCGCAACAGCGGCCTGGACGCCCGCAACTACTTCGATCAAACCACGAGCGCGCCGTCCTTTAGGCGCAATCAATTTGGAGGATCGCTGGGAGGCCCGCTGAAGAAAGACAAGCTATTCCTGTTCGGAAACTACGAAGGCTTTCGGCAACGGCTGGCGGTGAGCAGCGACGCGGTGGTTCCCGATGCGCAGTTTCGCCAAGGCTGTTTACCTCTCAACCTAATCACCGGTGCGCCCAAGGCCTGCCCAAATTATCCTGGTTATGGCATCGTTCCCAAGTTGGCGACGGGTATGCTGCCATTCGCCAACGCCTTTTGGCCGACTCCGAATGGGTCCGAGCTGCTTGTGAACGGCCTGCCCACGGGGACCGCCTTTGCGATCGGGAATCCCGGCCAGGCCATTCGCGAGGATTTTGGCCTCGCCCGGTTTGACTATACTGTGTCCGCGAAAGATTCCCTCTCCGTCAGCTACCTGACGGACAACGGAGACAAGAACGACCCGCAACCGGACGCGGTTTTCGCCGACGTGAGCGGCCCGCGCAGCCACGTGGTCTCGCTCCAGGAGACTCACGTTTTCTCGCCCAGCTTCCTGAATACGCTCAGCGGGGGGTTCACGCGCTCGCGTACCACCGACGAAATGTTGCCCGTCACGCCATTCCCGGCGAACCTTTCGTTTGTTACCGGACGTGTTCCCGGCCAAATCACAATCGGGGGCGGAGTAAGCACCGCGGCCGCTTCGGCGATCGTGGTGGCGAACGGGAACGCTCCAACGGGCAATGCCGTCAATTTGGCCACCGGCAGCGACGATGTGCACTTCACGAGGGGCAAGCACTCCTTCAGCGTTGGTGGGTGGGTGCAGCGCGTACAAGAAAACCAGAGCGGGCCGGCTCAGAATGTTTCGGGTACGGTTGCTTATCCGACCTTGCAGGCGTTTCTCCAGGATTCCCCCACGTCCTTTAACACCAATGTGGTGGTGACTGAGATGGGCTATCGGCAATGGGAGGGGGCCTGGTACGTTAAGGATGAAATCAAGCTCAAGCCGAACCTCATGTTGCAAGTGGGATTGAGAGACGAGATGACGGATGGGTGGAATGAGGTGAACGGCCGCTGTTCCAACCTTCAGTTTGACCAAAACGCGGTCGTCCTAACCGATCCATTAATTGGCCGCTCGTGCCTGACCGAGAACAACGCCAAAGCGTTGTGGCAGCCGCGCGTGGGACTGGCGTGGGACCCCACCGGCACCGCGACCTGGGCGGTGCGGGCCAGCTTCGGAACTTACAACGATCTCCAGGACAACCTGGCATTCCGGCTGGACTCGAATCCGCCGTTCAACCCCCGGCTCGTGTTGAGCGGTGCGCTGCTTCCTCAGATTCCGCTCAACCCGGCAATACCGCTTCCGCCCACCTGCAATGCACAGTTGGTGGCGGCGAACGCGAACTGTTCGATCTATTCCGAGGGAGGAGTGGACCCAACCATGCACACGCCCACCGTGGAGCAATGGAGCTTCACCGTGGAGCGCGGGTTCACGAGAGATCTCGCGCTGCAGGTTAGCTATGTAGGTTCAGAAGCCTACCACACGTTGGTTCCCGCCAATCTCAACTCGCCTTATCCGCAGGTGTGTACGAACCCGCAGGGCTGCCTCAGCGGCGGCGTCACTACTAAGGCCCCGGTCACGGTACCGCAAGGGACCACGTACAATGCGCCACTGGAATCGTGTCGCGGGCCTTTGGGGAAACCTATTGCGTGTTACCCCAATCCGTTCGTGAACAAGCTGAGTGAACAGTTGTTCGAGGGAACCAGCAACTACAATGCCCTGCACGCCTCGCTCGTAAAACGCGCCACCCGTGGCTTGAGCTTCAAGGCCAACTACACCTTCTCCAAGGCGCTCGATTACAATTCGGGAGGCTCCTCCAACGCCAGCCAGAATCAGACGAAGTCGCTCCTGGATGTTTACAATCTGGCACTCAGCAAGGGAATCGCGGCCTTCAGTCTGCGGCACCAGTTCAACGGCAATTTCGGCTATCAACTGCCGTTTGGAAAGGGACGGCATTGGGCCGGCAACGCCCGCGGGTGGGTGGACCAGTTGATTGGGGGTTGGCAATGGAACGGCATCGTCACCGCTCAGAGCGGTTTCCCCTTGACACCGCAGGTTGGCGCGAATATTTCCGGGACCGGCGATACGGATAACCCTGACGTGCCCAACTGGACCCCCAACTTTAGCAGACCGGTGATTTTGGGGACCGACAGCTTCAAGAAGACAGGCCAGTATTTCGATCCCAAGGCTTTCTCGCTGCCACTAGCCGGGACTTTCGGGAACGTCCAGCGCGGGTCGCTCACCGGGCCGGGGCTAATTGACTTCGACACTTCGCTCTTCAAAAAATTCACCATTAACGAGAATTGGAGCTTGCAGTTCCGGACGGAGGCCTTCAACGTTTTCAATCAGGTAAACTTCAGGGAACCGAACGCGGTGATTTTCCAGGGGAGCAACTACAGCTCCTCTGCAGGGGTCATCACCTCGACGGCTACGTCTTCGCGGCAAATCCAGTTCGCGCTGAAGCTCCTGTTTTGATCCAATCTGAGGCGATCACGCTCGAGAAGGGAGCTGGCCTCCCGGGAATGCCGGAAGGCGCCTCTCGAATGTGCGGGACGACCTGCCGTTTCGGGCAAAAGTCTCTCCTGGTTGACGTGCGCGGAAGAACGGCCGGGCGAGGTCCATACGTCGCCGTCTACTACCGAGTTTGCAGCCAACTAGAACTAGAGATCGCGCCGGCTCAGCGCTTCTTGGCCGGAAAGAATTCGGGCATGTAGTAGGAGTACATGCCATTCGAGACGCTGTCAATTGTATAGACCTCGCGATCGCTCGGATTCAGAGCCACACCAGCGGGCCAAATCATTTGACTCGCGGACCCTTTGATAATCCCGCGCGGCGGCACGTCTCCATTGTCGGTGATGTCCCACACGCCGATAAACCCTGGCTTGTCCGGGTCCCATGGAGAAGGCGAGGGTTAAGGAGGGACGGGTTCGCCGCGTCGTATGGGAGTTCATAGACGGGCAACGCAACAGAACGAATGGAGGGGAGGAAAAACGGCAGAGGAGCCCGGGCCGTTGAAGCCCAGACCCTCTGCGTACATTGCAATGTTCACGAAATCGCCGGTGGATAGGTTATGCCCGGAGGAGCATAGCGCCGGCGAAGGCGTGCAAAAAATCTTCAGGTCTTAGCGGTGATCAAGAATTGCTCCTCCTTGGGATACCCATCCGCACAGATTGAAGCTTTTTGAGCCCACGGATGTCAAGGCGTCTAACGACGAACTCCGGAGTTTCAGCCACAAATCACTTCGGGGCTGGATTCTGCCCCAAATCTAAATGTTTCGTTCCGAGTTATGAGTGAAGTGGATTGTCCTTTCTTGCCCTTCTGGCCACTAGCAGGCCGACTCATCGCAAGCGTAGCTTCTTCGCGAGGGGGGCAGGACTGGCGGACGCTCCCCGAGCTGTTCTGTTTTCAGGTAAAACCGTAGTTCCGCCCGTCTATTCCGGCTCAATACCCTACTTCAAAACACGAGGAGGAGACCCTCATGAGAACCGATCGGCATCGGTTTTTGGCCCGGGCAATTCTGCTGATACTGCCACTGATCTTCGTGGTTATCGCGAGGGGTGACAGCGAGGAGACCAAATTCCGATGGGACATTATCAGCCTCGACGTCACTACCGGCACCGTTTCGGCTGGTGGGAGCGCATCAGCGCTCGCGAACGACAGCTCGAAGATCACCCTCACGGGCTCTGGGACCTTCAAACCAGATGACCCTGAGGACGTGGCTGGCGGCGGGACTTGGACGACGTTCGACTCGAGCAGTCAAACTACCGTGAGCGGCACGTACGAGGTCAAGAGACTCGTGAAATTCGATGTGGCACCCGGCACGTTTCCGGCATCGACCGACAACATCGGCAACCCGCTAGATTTCCGGGCAGGCCTCGTGTTTCTTCGCATCCGCTACCTCCCGGATGGCCAGTCGGGGATTCTCGTGGTCAGCTGCCATGGCGCTATGACACCCAATACTGTCTTCGAGGGGATCACGGCGTCGAAAGGCTATGTCGACTACTTCAACCGCGTGGCGCCGGTCATGGGGGTGAACGGGAACCGCTCGGCGTTCCACGTCGTTCCCCAAGCCTGAGAATTAGCGACAAACCTGAAGCGCTTCGGCTGGCTGCACTTCCAGAGGTTGGAACGCGAAAGCCGCCCATGGCGCGGCAGTGCAGCTAAGGACATTCGGTTTCAGCCCCGCGGCAGCGCGACTGGACGCGGAGGCATGAAATTTGCCCACGCGTACACACATCACGCCGTGGGAGCCACATGATGTTGCCCCGCTGCTTAAAGGAGGAAAAATATGCTAGGAAGCTTAAAGCTTGCCAAGCGATGGCTTGCGGTCCCGCTAGTATTAATGGTAGTGATTGGGCTAGCTGTTTTCTCGCCACGATTGGCCTCCGGAAATGAACCGAACGACAAAACGATTGCCAGCGGCGGAGGAACAACCATCATCCATGGTGGAACAGGGCCGTCTCAAGGGTTCCTCCCGGTTCTGACGACTATTGCCTTCCACGCCGAAGGGACCGCCGGCAGCGTAACCGGTTCCTTCGAGTGTCTCGCCCTGGCGCCAGAGGTGGGCACGGGCTCGAAGAGCGCGCAATTTACCGTGAACGCGATGTACGTCACCGGGCAAATCACCGGAGCCACTGTACATGGCGACACTGCGACTCTGACTGGCACCTCGGTCGTTACAGGACTCGGAGCGGGCCTCGACCTCCCGTTTACGTTCGTGGTGCAAAAAGGCGGTCCAGGTGCCACTTCGGTGCTGACAGTTAATGGTCTGACGTTCAACGAGATTCTAGTCGAGGGTTCCTTCCAGGTACAGACGAACCCTTGAGACTTGTCAGTACGCTGCGGTATGTCGCACGCTGATTCGCCAGAACGACTCCGAGAGGGGAAATGTGAAAGACGAAAAAGTGACGGCGCAGGTTCGCCCGGGGAGTGTACCTCCAACCGGTGAGCCGCACACCAGGTGCCTTCGCCGCACGTGCAAGGCAGCGGCTGTAGTTTTAGCGGCGCTGACCGTCGTGGTTACGACAGGGGCGCAGGATGGCTCGCTGATCGGCAAGGAAGTGTCTATTCCGCGGCATCTTCAGGACGGAGAGGAATTCGAGCTCTCCATCCCCAAGTTGATTCAATTCGGCGAAAAGCTGTTCACCGCTAAGTTCACAATCCAGGAAGGGGCAGGGCGCCCGCTAACCAAAGGAACCGGCAACCCTCTCTCGGATCCGACGTCGCCATTGGTGTTCCCGACGAATTTCGACCGGCTCTCTTCGCCTGACGCAAACTCCTGTGCGGGCTGTCATAACGCTCCTGCCCCAGGCGGTGGGGGCGACCGCGTGACTGAGGTTTTCGTTTTGGCTCAGCGCTTCGACCGTCTGACGTTCGACCATAATGAAAAGCCTCTCATGCCCACACGCGGCACTATGGACGAATCGGGACAGTACGTAACCTTGGACAACGCCACCGACGACCGGAAGACGATCAGCATGAATGGGTCTGGATTCATCGAGATGCTTGCGCGCCAGATGACCGCGGACCTGCAGGCGGAAGCAGCCTTGACACCTATAGGCGGAAGCACGCCATTGACGTCGAAAGGCGTTTCCTTCGGCACTCTGATACACAAAGCGGACGGTAGCTGGGATACTTCAAAGGTGGAAGGCTTGGTGGCCCCGAGTCTCTCGACGAGCGGTCAGAGTCCGCCAAGCCTGATCATCCGGCCCCTTCACCAAGCCAGCAACGTCGTCTCCCTGCGGCAGTTCAGCAATAACGCCTTCAACCATCATCACGGCATGCAGGCCGAGGAGCGGTTTGGTCACGTCGACGCGGACGGCGACGGCTTTACGAACGAACTGACCACCGCCGATCTGACCGCGGTTTCCATCTACCAGGCTACGCTGGCTGTTCCGGGTCGCGTGATTCCGAATGATCCAGCGGTCGAGCGAGCGAACTTAGAAGGCGAAGTGCTGTTCAAGCACATCGGCTGCACTCGCTGTCACGTACCGACTTTGTCCCTTACCGCCAACAATAACCCGGGATTGCCCGGGCAGCCCGGATGGGTCTACTTCGAACCTAACCCGTATAAT
>QHYS01000036.1:26029-47246 GCA_003223325.1 Acidobacteriota bacterium | reverse complement strand
GTGCTCTCGCCCCAGTGCGAAACCAATGTCCCCAATCTATTTATCGCCGGCGAACTAGGAGGACTGGCTCTAATTAAGAACGCCATTAACCAGGGCCGCGATTGCGTGGACACTGTGGCGACCAGGATTAAAGCGCTTCGCGCCAGCTCCGGTGCCGACACTTGGGATTTGCTGATTGTCGGCACGGGACCGGCTGGAATCAGCACGTCACTACGCGCGATCGAACGAAAGCTCACTTACGTCACGATCGTCGGGACATGACGCTTGCGGCCAGCAACGAGGCTAAACGGGCCCGTTCTTGAGACTAGCAACCTGAGCAGCGGCCCAAGCCAATCCGAGAGCAGTTCCTGGATGCCACCGTCAACGCGGTCAGGCCCGAAGGATGTGGAAGATCTCGATTGTCGCTGCAACAAATACTCGTTCGGACATAGCCTCAGGCCTCGACGCCAAGCGCAGAACTCTTGCTCGTCCCCTGACAAGAACGTCCGCCCCCTCAACCAGGCCGGCAAAGGTCAACGAGAAATCAACCACTTCATTGACCGTCAAGCGCCGCTCCGTTGTGAAATAGATGCCGCCCGTGGAGATGTTGCGAGTCTTGCCGTTTAGAACATCATTTTCTCTAAGTGTTGGTACTCTTCGGACGATGATGGGCAGATCCAGCTGAAACCGCTTTGTGGCGCGCCGTTCCCTCATTTCCGTGCCCCCTCTGGGCCGGGCCCACAACCGTTGCTTGGCGCTGCACTTCTATGTGTGCAAAACACTCGCGTGCCGCTGCGTGCAACTGTGATCTTCGCGCGATATGAAATGTGTCATGCACCGCCAAACTAACGGTCGTACGCGGCTCCTCAGCGACAAACGGAAGACTATCGCTTACTCATCTCAGGAATCTTTGCTCGCCAGCAAAGTTTATCAAACGCCACTTGGTGTTCCCGCGGCTCAGCTATCTCGATCTCCCAGAAGGTACTTGGTGGCGGATGGCACAAATCGACGAGGACGATTCTCTGCTCGGGGTGTTAGCGGACTGGGGTGGACTTGGGGGCGGGGTGGGCGGCAACGGCGGCGTGGACGAGCGAAGCGAGGGCGGCGATGAATTCGGGCGAATCGTCGAGCGCGGGCATCACCTCAAATTGCTCGACGCCGGCGGCCAGGGCATGCTGGCGCGCCTCGATATTGATTTCATGCAGCGTCTCGATGTGTTCGGTGACGAAGGAGATGGGGACGACCAGCAGATGCCGCTTGCCTTCCCGCGGCAGGCTTTCGAGCGTGTGGGTCAGCGAAGGCTCGAGCCATTTCTGCCGGCCGACGCGGCTCTGAAAGCAGAGCGTGTGCGCGTTGGGCCAGCCGCCGCGAGTCATCACTGCGGCGACGGTCTCCTCGACGTGCCGCTGGTAAGGATCGCCGCGGGCGATCAGGCTCAGCGGCAAGCCATGGGCGCTGAAGACCAGTTGCACCTTGCGGCGATCGGCAAAACGCGCCCAGGCGGTCTCGATGTTGTGGACTAGCGCCTGGATATATTGCGGGTGCAGGTGAAATTCCTCGATGACGATCTCGCGAGGCGGCGCCGCAGGGGCGCGCCCGCGCAACGATCCTTGCGAAGAATAGACGCGGCGCCATTCTTTCAGGCTGCTCGAGGTGGTGGCGAAGGAATATTGCGGGTAGAGCGGCAGTAACACGAGCGAATCGAGCGCGGCGGAGCGCACGGCCGCGACGGCTTCTTGCGTGAGCGGATGCCAATAGCGCATGGCGAGGAAGCAGCGCGCCTCGAAATCGGGCGCGAGCGCCTGTTCGAGTTTGCGCGCCTGCAGCTCGGTGAGCCGGCGGATAGGCGAATGGCCGCCGATGGCGTCGTAGTGTTGGCGAACGATGGCGGCACGGCGATGGGCGATCCACCGCGCCAGGGGGCGGCGCGCCAGCGAGGCTCCCAGGAAGTTGATGATGTCGGGATCGCAGAAAAGATTGTAGAGGAAGGGCTCCACGGCGGCGGGCGAATCGGGGCCGCCGAGTTGGAAGAGGACCACGCCGAGCCTCGGTTTGGTCATGCCCGCTCGATCCGCAAAGGCTTTGGGAGAGATTCTTCGGTCGCTGCGGCGACCTCAGAAGGACAAGAGATTACCTCTTCATCGAGCGGGACCTGTTGGGTGGGCATCACTGCTTCAGGGATTGCTTGAGGCGGGCGATTTCGTCCTGCAGGCGCGCAAGGCGGCGCGCCACAGTGAAGTCATAGACGAAAAAGATGGCCCAGACCGCGAGATAGGCGGCCATCAGGCTATCGAGATTTTTCATTTTGCCTCCAGGACTTTAGTTCGGCCGAAAAAACACCAGGAATGCGTGGTCCACCCGAGCACAAGCAGATGCCTCCATCGTCTTGCCCACGCACAGCCAGCATCATCCGGAGCGCCCCGGGTTGCTTACGGTGGCAAATCCCTGCGGCCCCGGGCCGCGGCGATCGGACTCCAGGCGCAGGCACTCGACTTCGTAGCGCAGCGCCTCCAGGCGATAGCGCTGACGCAGCAAAAGCGCCAGCAGCCCGAGCGTAGCGGCCCAGCACAGCAACAGCACATCGCGCATGCGCGGATCGAGCGAACCGCCGGCGCCGATCACCGGCTGGGGATGCTGCGTGCGGAAAAACCAAATCGAGAAATAGACCAGGGGAACATCAAAGGCCGCGAAAATGCCAAAGACGGCAGAAACCACGGCGCGACGTTCCGGTTCGTCGATCAGCGTGCGCAGCAGCAGATAACAGACGTACAGCACCCACAGCACGAACGTGGAGGTCAGCCGCGCGTCCCAGGTCCACCAGATGCCCCACACCGGATGAGCCCAGATCGGTCCGGTGATCAGCAGGACGGTGACAAACGGCACGCCGACTTCCGCCGAGGACACGGCCAGCCAATCCCATTTCGGCGCGCGGCTGCGCAGATAGCCGATGCTGCAGAGGAAGGAGATGAAAAAAGCCACGAAGGCCGACCAGCCGAAGGGCACGTGGAAATAAAAGATGCGCTGGATCAGGCCCATGGTGGCTTCGGTGGGCGCGACGAAAAGCGCGCTATAGCCGGCCACGGCCAGCAGCAGCGCCACGCCCAGCGTGGCGAGGCCTTGCGTGCCCGTCTTTTTTGTTTCCATCGCGTGGGCGGCCGAGGCCATCTTAATCCCCCTGCGCGCGGTTTTTTAACCGCGCGGGCCTGCTTACTCCTCCAGCAGATATTCGCCGAAAAGCCAGGTCACGGTCAAAAAGATAGTATCAAACGCCGCCAGCACTCCCACCCAGACCGCCGGCAGCGCGGGCCGGTCCTCGAACAGGCCCGCCGTGGCTTCGACGCTGGCCACCAGCGCGGGAGTCAGCAGCGGCAGCAGCAGCAGCGGCAGCAGCAGTTCGCGCATGCGCGCTTGCGAGGAGATCGCGGCGAAGACCGTGCCCACAATGGAGAGCGCCAGCGTGCCCAGCACCAGCACGGCCACCAGGCGCCCCAGCACCGGCAAGAGGCGCAAGTTGTAGAGCGCGGCAAAAACCGGCAGCAGCACCAGTTCGGCCACCAGCAGGAAGCAAAAATTCGCCAGGATTTTTGCCGCCACGATGGACACGGGCTCAATGGGCGCCAGGCGCAGGGCTACCAGCGTGTCGTTGGATTGCTCGCGGGTGAACGAAGGATGCAGCATCAGCGAGCCCGCAAACAGAAGTGCCAGCCACAGCAGGCCCGGGCCGAAGCGCCGCGATTCTGCCGTGGTGGGATCGAAGGTGAAGCTGAAGAGCACGAGCACGATGAGCACAAAGACCAGCGTGCTCACCAGCAACTCGCGCGTGCGGAATTCGGTGCGCAGTTCCTTGGCCAGCAGAATGCCGATGGGCCGCCCCAGCGCCACTCAGGCCTCCTGGTGCGCGGCCAGCGCTGCGGCGAGCATGGCGCGCGGGTCGCCGCAGACGGCGGAATCTTCGGCAATCGATCCGCCCAGCAGGCGAATGGCGCGCGTGACGCAGGCACTGGCTTGGCCCGCGCCGTGCGTGCTCATGAGCACGGTCGAGCCCGCAGCCGCCAGGTTGGCGAGCGCCGCGCCCAGCCACTGGTGCCCCGAGCGGTCGAGCCCGGTGGAAGGCTCGTCGAGCAGCAGCAGCTTCGGGCCTGCCAGCAGCGCGCGAGCAATCGCCAGGCGCTGGCGCATGCCGCGGGAAAAATTGCGCACCAGATCCTTGTGGCGCGCCGCAAGGCCCGCCGGGTCGAGCGCGGCGCGGGCACGGTCGTCGGGCGCATCGAGACCGTAAAGGCGCGCGAAGAGAACCAGGTTCTCTTCGGCGGTGAGGTCGTCGTAGAGCAAAGTGCTGTGCGAGACAAAACCGATGTAGCGCTTGATGACGCAGGAATCGTCGTTGGTGTTAGGGCCCGTGCCCTTGGCGCTGGCGGAACAGAACTGCACGCGTCCCGCGGTGGGTCGGATCAGTAAAGCGGCGGCTTTCAGAAGGGTGGTCTTGCCGGAACCGTTGGGACCGACCAGGGCCACGCATTCGCCCGGCGCGATGGCCAGAGAAACGCCGCGCAGGGCAAAACGCGCGCCATAGCGCTTGGCGAATTCGATGAACTGCAGGCCCAGTCCGCCGCGCGCGTGACTTGCCGAATCTGCCTGCACGGGGGACGGCTAACCGCGCACGAGTTCGCGCAGGATTTGCTCGGTGCGGGCGCGCTCGCGGGCGTAGTCCTCTTCGGAAATGGTGCCGGCCTGACGGCGGAGTTCGAGCCGGAAGAGCCGGTCTTTCAGGCTGTCGAGGCCCGTCTGGACTTCGCTCTCGACGCTGGAGACATCGGCCGTGGAAACGGCCGATGCGGTCCGGGCCGGCTGAGCGGCCATCGACACCGAACGCGCTGCGTTGGCCACCGATGCGACCGACGTCTGTTGCACAGGCGCTGGCGCAACCGCAGGCGCCTTGCGCTTGCGCGGGCCCTGTGGAGGCGTTGGCGGCACCGCCCCATCGCCTGCGCCCGCCTGCGCGGGCTGGCGCCACAGCAACAGCACGCCGAGCGCAAACAGCGCGGCGAATCCGCCGATGATCACCCAGCGCAGGCTATCCAGCCGGTTCGGCAGGGCCTGCACGGTGGCCGTGGCGCGGCTATTCACTTCCGGATCCTGATCGTTTCCCTGCCCCTGCTGCGACGCCTGCGGAGGCGGCGCCGTGCCGGAAATCGACACGTCGAAAGGAAGCCCGGCGGGAATGGAATCGCGCGTGTAGAGATTGAAGCCCTGCTCGGTGCCTGCGGGTGTAAAACCGGCGCTATTCACCTGCACCGTCGGCGGCGCCACCAGCATCACCCGCCCCACCGCATAGTCCGAGGTCAAGCGCAGATCGGCGTGATTCGAGGGATAGGGAAGCTGATAGGAGAAGCGCACGCCGTTGTCGCCGGGCTGAAAGGCGTAGGCGATGGCGTATTTGCCTTTGCCGCGGTCTATGGTGCCCTGCACCACCGGCATGCCTGATGGTCCCCAGGAGGAGACCTGCCCCAGCTGCCCGCTCTGCGGAAGCTCGAAGGTGAAATCGCCCTTCTCGCTGAAGTAGGCCTGGGGCGGCTGCGATTGGTTTTGCAGCGCGTACTCCTCGCCCACCATCAGGTTACTGCCATTGGGCTGCAGGACGATCACGCGCGAGCCCATCTTCACCATTTTGGAATCGGCGGAAGGTTCGAAGACCGTGACGTCCACGGTATCGTGCCCCGGCGTGAGCGGCTGATGGAACATCACCCCGCGATAAACGGCGCGTAGGAGCATGGGTTGCTGGCCGATGGCGGGGAAATCGAATTTGTAGGCGCCCTGGGCGTCGGATTTGGTGTTGGCCACCGGTTGCATGCCGCCTTGCAGTTGAATGAGGATGACGTCCACGCCCGCGGCGATTTTGCCGTCGGTGCCGTTGTGCACCACGCCGCTGACGGTGCCGGCGCCCGCGACCGAACCCAAGGCCAGGAGCACACTAAGGCAGGCCAGCGCCTTCAGAAGAGCACGCGAAACTAAAAGACGCAGATCCCACCCGCAATCGATCCTCTTTTGCAGCCTGCGTCTCATGCTCCATTCCCTGCCCGGGGGCCTGCAGGCACCGCGCGGCCCCGCACGGCTGCGTCGGAGCGTGGCAACGTTCCGGGGCTTTCGGTGACGCGCTCGATTTCCGCCAGCACCAGCGCCGCTTCCGATTCCAGGGTCTGCTTCATCTGCTCGTAATCTTCCTCGGCGAATTTGCCGGTGCGATATTCAAACTTCAGATCGCGCAAATTGTCGTAAATGATGTCGCGGCGCTCCATCAGCTGGTCCAGCTGCGAACGATGCGGAGCCGCATCGCCGCGATCGGGCTGGATCAGAAAGATGAAAATCAGCACGGCCGCAGTCAGCGCCACGCAGGCCACCACCGCCAGCGTATCGATATCGCCTGCCAGCAAGCGGATGGTCACGGCGAAGTTCATTGCCATACGGCGGGGGTCAGCCTTCAATCCTCTGGCACATCGCGCTCGATCTGGCGGCGCGCGTGTTCCAGCATCGCGGCGGAAACCCCCGGCCCGGAAGCCGGCGCCACCACTATGCGCTGCCGCCACTGGCGCAGAATCATCAGGACCAAGGCCAGACCGAAGGCAAACGCCAGGGCCGGGAACGTGTAGGCGAACCAGTTGAAGCCGCGGGCGGGCGGCGCGGCCAGCGCCGATTCGCCGTACTCCTGCACGAAAGCTTGCAGGATGGCGCTGTCGGATTCGCCGCGCGACATGCGCTCCTCCACTTCCTTGAGCTTGGCTTTGGCTACCTCGCAGGGACCGGAAAATGCCGCGCCGGGATGGCTGCACGATCCCGCGGTATCGCCGCAGCCGCACGTGCACATCAGCTGCTTGCCCAGCACACGCGCGCGGTCGGTGGTTTGCACCGGAGCTTGCGCCAGCAGCGGCGCAGCGGCGCAGGCCGCGGCAAGCGCGAGAAAGCAAAAGCAGACTCTCCGATTCCCTATTCCAGAGACGCCGGAGGGCTTGTGCCGCTCTGAAGGCCGCGGCGCTACGTGCAAACCTTTCCGGCTTATGGGCAGACCGGGGCTAATCATGGCCGTCGTAGTGTGGCACCGGGGCGGGCGCAGGCGACAGCAGCGGCGCGGCGCGAGAAGGTTCCGCGGCGGTGCGCAGCGCCAGCAGGGGCTGGCGGTTCGGCACCAGCGCCAGCAAAGTGCCCAGCACCACGATGGCCCCTCCCAGCCAAATCCATTTCACCAGCGGATTCAAATAAGCGTGAATCACCGGCTGCTGCGTCTCCGGACTGTGGCCGGCATAGACGACGTAAAGGTCTTCCTTCAGCGTCGAGTAGATGGCCACCATGGTTCCCGATTCCTGGTTCGAGGGATAGAAGCGCTTCTCCGGATACAGCATGATGATCTGCTTGCCGCCGCGATCCACGGCAAGGGTGGCGCGCTCGGAAGTGTAGTTCGGCAGTTCCGTGCTGTCGAAGCTCTGATGCGTGAGCCGATACGACCCAATCTGCATCTGCGCGCCGGGCGGCATTTCCGCCTGCTTATCCTGGTTGAAGGCCGTGCCGGAGATGCCGATGAAAATCAGCACGATGCCGAAATGCACCACGTAGCCGCCATAGCGGCGGGTGTTGCGCATGGTCAGCTGGGCCACCCCGGAAAGCAGATTGCAGTTGCCGCGCGCCGCGATCACCCGCGCGCCGCGATAGAACTCCAGCAGAATCGTCAGCGTGACGAAGACCGACAGGATCAAACACGTCGTCACGTAAACATTGCGCAGGCCCAGCGCCCTCCCCACCACCCCCGCCACCAGGCCCATCAGCAGCGGCCCGCCAAAGTTTTTGCGCAGGCTGGCCAGGGACGTCTTCCGCCAGGCCAGCAGCGGCCCCACCCCGGTGAGAAAAAGCAAAAACAGCCCGATGGGCAGATTAATCAGGTTAAAAAACGGCACCCCCACGCTGATCTTCGTCCCGCGCACCCATTCCGAGAGCACCGGAAACAAAGTCCCCGAGATCACCGCCACGCAAGCCACCAGCAAAATCAAATTGTTGAACAGAAAACTCGATTCGCGCGACACCAGCGAGTCCAGCGTGTTGTCGCTGCGCAGATAGTCGCGATTACGCCAGAACGACACACAACACACCAGCAACACCAGCCCGATGAAGCCCAGGAACCACGGGCCAATCCTCGATTGCGCGAAGGCGTGCACGGAATTGACCACCCCGCTGCGCGTCAGGAAAGTGCCAAAAATCGTGAGCAGAAACGTGGTGAAGACCAGCCACACATTCCACACCCGCATCATGCCCCGTTTTTCCTGCATCATCACCGAATGCAGAAAGGCCGTGCCCGTCAGCCAGGGCATCAGCGAGGCGTTTTCCACCGGATCCCACATCCAGTAGCCACCCCAGCCGAGCACGGCGTAAGCCCAGTGCGCGCCCAGCAAAATGCCCACCCCCTGGAAGCCCCAGGCGATCATGGTCCACCGGCGCGTCAGGTGAATCCACTTCTCCCCAGGATAACGGCCCAGCAGCGCGGCCAGCGCGAAAGCAAACGGGATGGTGAAACCGGTGTAGCCGGAATACAAAATCGGCGGATGGATGACCATCTCCGGATATTGCAGCAGCGGATTGAGACCATTGCCATCGGCGCGCAGGATCCACTGCAGGGCCCCGCTGGGCGCAGCCGAGCCCAATATCTGAAAGGGGCTGGCGATGAAATTGTTCAGCGTCAGGAAAAAAAGCTGCACGCCCACCAGGACCACGCCAACGTACGGCATCAGCTCGGGATGTTTGCCGCGGTAGGTAAACAAAACCGAAAAAATATAAATCGACAGCAGAAAGCTCCAGAAAAGCAGCGAGCCTTGCTGCCCCGCCCAGATCGCCGCGAATTTAAAAAACGCCGGGAGAGTGCGGTTGCTGTGCTCCACCACGTAAGCCATGGAGAAGTTGTCGGTCAGAAAAAGATACGCCAGGCTGCCGAACCCCAGCCAGATAAGCACGCAAACCGCCATGCCCGCATGGCGCGCGCTCTTGATCAACAGCGGACGCCGCGTGATGATCGCGGCTATGCCCCCACCAAAGGCATAGAGTCCGCACAGAAAGGCCAAAAGCAGTGCAAACGATCCAAACAGGTCCAACGACGTCCCTCCTAGATGGCGGTCAGCTCTTGCGCTCTGCGCTGGAAGCGGGCTGCGACGATTCGGTGCCGCCGGGAGCGGCCTCATATTTCGAGGCGCACTTGGCCTGCAATTGTTCGGCAACGAAACGTCCATCGGGCATGGCGTGACCTTCGATCAAGCATTGCGCCCCGTCTTTAAAAGTATCCGGCAGCGGGTCCGACCCGACGTAGCTGACCGGCAGCGTCTTGCCCTCTTCCTTGAGGATAAAATCGACGCGGCCCGGCAGGTGCTGAATCGATCCCGCAGCCACATCGCCGCCCACGCGGATGCGCTGCTGCAGGGCCGCAGCATTCAGAGTGGAGATCTCGGCCACGGTGTGATAGTAGGTCTGGCTCTGCTTGGCGCCCATCCAAGCTAGAGCCGATAGCGAAACCAAAATGATGCCGATGCCAATTCCGAATTTCGTCTTGGCTTTCACCCTGCCTCCTGCATTCTCTTAACCACTGATGTTACCATAAGATCGAAGTCTACCGAAGGGCAGGAAAGTACAGGTCATAGGCCAGGTTTTGGTCAGGTATACAAACGTAATCATAAAATTTTGCGGCCCCGCTGTCGATTTGTAGGTTCGCCACTCGACTTAATATTGAGCGGGCCAAGCTAGGTCGAAACGCCCGCTGCAAGCCAAAAGGAAAAGGAGAGAGAGATGCGAGTGATGGTGGTCGTCAAGGCAAATAAAGACTCGGAGGCGGGCATTCTTCCCAGCCCGGAGCTTCTCGCCAAAATGGGCAAATACAACGAGGAGCTACATAAGGCGGGCATCTTGCTGGCTGCTGAGGGGCTGCGGTCCAGCGCGAAGGGCAAGCGCGTGAAGTTCGGGGACGGCAAACGGATTGTCACCGATGGCCCCTTCGCCGAGACCAAGGAGCTGATCGCCGGATTTTGGCTGTGGAAGGTGAAGTCCATGGACGAGGCGGTAGAGTGGCTCAAGCGGGCCCCGTTCGATGGGGGCGTCGAGGTCGAAATTCGGCAACTGCACGAAATGGAAGATTTCGCTCCCGGCGAGGCGATCGATCGCGAGCGCAAATTGGCCAAGGAACTTACGTACAAGACGCGGTAGCCGCAACTTCTGTGAGTCGGTGCAATGGATTTAGAAAGACAATAAAAATAAAAGGAGAGAAGGAAACATGGCAACGAAACCCACGCACGAGCAAGGACAGCTTCACCTGCAGGTATACGATCTGAGGCGCGAGGCACGGCTGCGCCAGGCACGCGACTGGTTCGCAAAGAACTACATCGTGGATACCCTCGAGGACTCCATGCGCATCGCTGCGCCCGGCACGGAAAATGGCGCGCTGGCGATGCAGGTACTGAGCTATTGGGAGCACGCCTGCGCGCTCCTTAACTACGGGCTGCTCCACGAAGAGCTTTTCTTCGAGACCAGTGGCGAGTTTTTCTTTGTGTGGGAGCGTATCAAGCCGATCATAGAGGCGCGTCGCAAGCAGTTCGTAAACCCGCTGTTCCTCGCGCACCTGCAACAAGCCTCGCAGCGCTACGAATCATGGGCCGAGAGCCGCATGCCCGGCCATATCGCGGCCATGCGGCAAATGATGAAGCAGATGCAGAAGCAACTGACGGCAACGGCAAAAGCCTGAGCTGAGGTGGGGGAGCTAAGGGGCAAGGTCGGCGGACGGCGGAATCAGCGAAGCTTGCGATTTCGCCGCCCCTTTTCTTGGGGCAATCATGCCTTTTCCGACTCTCGTTCTCACAATGGCTGCGCCCGGGGTTATGGGCGTCTGAAGGCTGCCGCGGAGGGCTGGGGGCTGGGCCCCGGGACGAACCTACTTCTGCAAGACCCGCCGGAGGCAGAGCTTGAGCTCCGGGCTGATCTCCGTGATTTCCATTCCCGCCATGACCATGAATTTGCAACTAAGCATCTCGCGCGGCTTGTCCTCGTCGGGGAGCTTGGCCGTCACACGGCAGTATTGGCAATCCTGATTCCAGCAGAACCTGCCGTAGGGGATCGTCTCCGGACTCAAAAACTGGAAGCAGCGCAGGAGCGAATTTTTTTCCGGAACTTCGACAGTTTTCTTCAGCACCTTGATCTTTACTAGGCGCTCGTAAGGCCGGAAGGGCTCGGATACCTGTATTTCTGCGTCTTCTCTGGTGGGAAGTATCACGGCTCATAAACTAGACCAAATGAGGCGCGCCCACAATGTCCAGAAATGTGGAAGTTGCTAATCCGGCACGTGCCCCTTGAGGAGCGCAGGGAACAAAATTGCAACGTCGGCGAGCATCCGTTAGAAGCACCTAAATTGGCGCGACGCGTGTGGTGCGGCTCTAAGCGCTGCGCTCCTTTGCCTCACGCCCGCCACGGTTCAAACTAGCAGAGATTCTTCGTCCGCAGAGGGCGGAACTCAGAATGATGGCGTCGGCTTTTTGTTTGAATGACTTGGTGGTCAGACCGTGAGGGCGGCGGCCAATTGGCCCATGCGGCGGAACTTGGCGTAGCGGCTCTCGAGCAATTCGGGAACGGACCTCACTGAAAGCTCGTCCAGGGCGCGCACGAGAACGGGTTCGAGAAGCTGGGCAGCGGCTTCGTGATCGCTGTGGGCGCCGCCCTCGGGCTCTGCAACGATTTCGTCCACGATGCCCAACTCGGTGAGGTCCTTCGCGGTAATGCGCAAGGCTTCGGCCGCGAGCTCGGCTTTGCCCGCGTCGCGCCACAAAATCGAAGCGCAGCCCTCCGGTGAAATGACCGAGTAGATGGAGTTCTCGAGCATATTTATGTGATCGCCGACGGCGATAGCCAAAGCGCCGCCCGAACCGCCTTCACCGGTGATGGTCACGATGATGGGCACGGGCAGGCGAGCCATGACGCGAAGGTTGTGGGCGATGGCCTAGGCCTGGCCGCGCTCTTCGGCGTACAAGACCGGATAAGCACCCGGCGTATCGACGAACGTGAGAATGGGGCGGCTGAACTTGGCGGCCAGCTTCATCAGCCGCAGCGCCTTGCGGTAGCCTTCTGGCTTGGCTTGGCCGAAATTGCGGGCCAGGCGCTGCTTGGTGTCGCGACCCTTCTGGTGGCCCAGGACGAGGACGGGCCGGCCGTGGAACCGGGCGAAGCCGCCGACGATCGCAGGGTCGTCGCCAAACGCGCGGTCTCCATGCAGTTCGAAAAAATCCGTGAAGAGCAGGCGGATGAAGTCCAGCGTGTAAGGCCGCTGCGGATGCCGGGCCAGTTGCGTGCGCTGCCAGGCGTTGATGTGCGTGTAGAATTCGCGGCGCAATTCCGAAACCTGTTCGCGAAGCCTTGCGAGTTCCGGAGGCGAGGAGCCGTTCCGAGAAAGACGCTGCAAATCTTCCACTTCCCTCTCAAGCTGTTCGAGCTCCCGGCGGCGTTGGCGTTTCTGCATTTCAGCGCACCACTTCGACTGAGCCCACACCCGGCATCTCTTGCAGCCGGCTTACCAGGCGCTCGTCAATGCGAACTCTTTGGTTGGATGCGAGCGTGGCCATGGAACCGTCCGGGGCGAATATATCAAAAGTGATGGGGCAAGGCCCGGGAGAACCGGCGAGCACGGTCTTGATCTGGTCAAGCGTGAATTCGTCCATGGCGCTCAGATCGATGCGCACGCGCATGCGCGCCGTAGTTTCGGGTGCGCCGGCGAGGCCGTCAAGCGGCTGGGCTTCCTGAATGGCAACGCGAGTTCCCGCATCCTCCACGCTGACCCGTCCGCGCAGGAGTAGCGGCACATCCGACTTCAGCAGCGTCTCGAGCCGCGCAAAGGCCTCCGGAAAGACGAGCGCTTCGAGCTGGCCGGTCATGTCCTGCAGATTCAGGATGGCCCAGCGATCGCCTTTGCGCGACCGCATCGGACGCGACGAGGAGACTAGCGCGCCGATGACCACCTCCTCCCCGTTCCGCCGGCCCTCCATGGCGGCGAGTTCCACAGCTTTGAGCTCCCTGAGGCGTGCGGAGTATTTGTCCAGCGGGTGGCCAGAAATATAAAAGCCGAGCGTGGCGAATTCGTTGGCCAGCAATTCGTATTCGGGCCACTCTTCGGCGTCGGGGAGTTCGGGCTCGGAGGGCTCGTGTGACGAGGCGCCTGCGACAAAGAGTCCGTGCTGCGTGCTGGCGCTTTCGCGGTGGATCTTCTGGCCGCGTTCCATGGCGCGATCGATTACCGCATAGAGCTGAGCCCGGCGGGCGCCCAAGGAATCGAGCGATCCCGATTTGACTAGGCTTTCCAGAACGCGACGGTTCAAGAGACGCGGGTCCACCGAATCGCAAAGCTCGAAGATCGAGCGGAACTTGCCCAGTTTTTGCCGTGCTTCCAGAATGCCGCGAACCGTATTTTCTCCCACATTCTTGATGGCACGCAGGCCGAAGCGAATCTGTTCGCCGACGGGCGTGAAGTCCACGTCGCTGGTATTCACGTCGGGCGGAAGCACGGTGATGCCCATGCCGCGCGCCTCATGAATGTATTTCACCACTTTTTCGGTGTTGCCGGTTTCCGAAGTCAGCAGCGCGGCCATAAACTCCACGGCGTAGTGGGTCTTGAGCCAGGCGGTCTGATACGCCAGGAGCGCATAGGCGCAGGAATGGGACTTGTTGAAGCCGTACCCGGCAAATTCGGCCATGAGATCGAAGATGCGTTCGGCTTTTTTCGCCGGAACTTTGTGCGCGGCGCAACCGGTGAGGAATTTTTCGCGCTGCGCGGCCATCTCTTCGCGATTTTTTTTGCCCATGGCACGGCGCAGGATATCGGCTTCGCCGAGCAAAAAGCCGGCCAGCCTATTGGCGATCTGCATGACCTGCTCTTGATAAAGAATGACGCCGTAGGTCTCTCCGAGTATTTCCTCCAGCTCGGGCAAATCGTAAGCGACTTTTTTCTTGCCGTGCTTGCGCGCGATGAAATCGTCGATCATGCCGCCCTGGATCGGGCCAGGGCGATAAAGCGCGTTGAGCGCGGTCAGATCTTCGAGGCGCGAAGGCTGATAACGCCGTAGGATGTCGCGCATGCCATGCGACTCAAATTGGAAGATGGCAGTAGTGTCCGCGCGCGCAAAAAGCTGATACGTCGTGGCATCGTCGAGAGAAAGTGTCTCGAGATCGATCAGCACGCCGCGATTGGCGGCGATGAGCTTCACGGTGTCAGAAAGAACTGTGAGCGTGGTCAGGCCGAGAAAATCCATCTTCAGCAGCCCGAGCCGCTCGAGCCCTTTCATGTCGTACTGCGTGGTAATTTCCTCGCGATTCGTTTTGTATAGCGGCAGCAGTTCCGTGAGCGGCTGCGGCGAGATCACCACGCCAGCGGCGTGCGTCGAGGCATGCCGCGCAAGGCCTTCCAGGCGTTTGGCGACTTCGAGCAGATCTCTGAAGCGCTCGTCGCCTTCGATCGCGGAGCGAAGCTGGCCCGATTGCTTGAGAGCGTCATCTAGCGAGATATTGATCTGGTTGGGAACGAGCTTGGCGATGCGGTCCACGTCGCCATAAGGCAAGTCCATCGCTCGGCCCACGTCTTTGAGCGCGGCCTTTGCAGCCATGGTGCCAAAGGTGATGATCTGCGCGACGTTGTCGCGGCCGTATTTCTGCGTTACGTAGTCGATTACTTCGCCGCGCCGCCGCATGCAAAAATCGATATCGATATCGGGCATGGAAACGCGCTCGGGATTGAGGAAGCGCTCGAAGAGCAAGTCGTATTGCAGCGGATCGACGTCGGTAATTTTCAGCGCATAGCTTACGAGGCTGCCCGCCGCCGATCCGCGGCCGGGCCCGACGGGAATTCCCTGCGCGCGCGCATAGCGCATGAAGTCCCAGACGATCAGGAAGTACCCGGCGTAGCGCATCTTCACGATCATCTTGATTTCGTCGGAGAGGCGTTGCTCGTACTCGGCGAGCGGACGCCGCAGCCCGCCTTGCTTGGCGAGCTTTTCGAGGTGCGGCACGCGCTGGGCGAATCCTTCGCGAACGGCGCGCTCGAAATAACTATCGAGCGTATGACCCTCCGGCACCTGGAATTCAGGGAACGAATTGCGCACCGGCTCGATGCGCACGTTGCAGCGCTCTGCGATGGCCGCGGTGCGTTCGAGAGCGTCCGGCAATTCGCGGAAGACCTGCGCCATCTCCTCGGCGGTCTTGAAATAAAACTGGTCGGTGGCGAAGCGCATGCGCTGCGGATCGGACATGGTCTTGCCAGTCTGAATGCAGAGTAGAACTTCCTGGGCGCGCGCATCGGCGCGCGTCAGGTAATGGCAATCGTTTGTGGCCACCAGCGGGATTCCGCTCTCGCGCGAGAGCCGCACAAGATCGCGATTCACGGGCGCGTCAATCTCGAGCCCTTGGTCCTGCACCTCGAGAAAGAAATTGCTTTTGCCGAAGATGTCGCGCAGGCGGTAGGCGGCATCGCGCGCGTCACCGAAGCGGCCGTCGACCAGCGGCTCGGCCACCGCGCCGCTCAGGCAAGCCGAGAGCGCAATCAGCCCACGACTGTGCTTCGCGAGCAGGTCGTAATCGATGCGCGGCTTGTAGTAGAAGCCTTCGAGGAAGCCGGCGGAAACCAGCTGGATCAGGTTGCGGTAGCCTTCGGCATTTTCGCAGAGCAAAACGAGATGATTGGTGCCGCGCTGGGCCACATCGCCAGCTTGTCCACTCGACTGCCCGTTGCCTGCGGCCGGTGGGCGACCTGGCCGCGCCTCGCCATTCGTTTTGTCGCCGCGGTCGTGACGGCTGGTGCGCGCGACGTAAACTTCGCAACCGATGATCGGCTTCACGCCGCGCGTGGAGGCTTCGTGGTGGAAGTGCTCGGCGGCAAAAAGATTGCCGTGATCGGTGACGGCTACGGCGGGCATGCCGCGCTGGGCCGCCTCGTTAACCAGTTCCGTGATGTCACAGGCGCCGTCGAGAAGACTGTAATCGGTGTGCAGGTGAAGATGGACAAAACGCGGTGTCGCCATCGGTGAATCATTCTAGTCTGCCAGGCGCGCATTTTCCAGAATGGCGGGGAGATTTTTTACCATTTTTCAACAGGATCGTATCCCTGCGATGCGGTTTGGTAGTGACTCACGTTGGGCTTTCGCCGATCTCGCTGCTGGCGTGGCTCTGGCGGCTAAATCGTTGTCTCCGGAGCGCTGGGAGCGTACTATGCGCGAAGATCGCAGTCGGAATTGGCCCAACGCCAGCTGAGAGCAGAGCAACCTTGCCCCACTACATCACATTGTTTCGCTTCACCCAAAAGGGAGTAGAGGACATCAAGGGAGGTCCTGCTCGGCTGGATGCTGCCAAGAAGGGAATCGAAGCAGCCGGCGGGAAGATAAAAGGATTTTATACCGAAGAGGAATACCGTAAGCTCATTGTCTCTTGGCCGGAAGTGGAGGATTCCTGTGAGAAATAAGCTCGGGACTACTTCCCTGCTGGCGGTGGGTTTTCTGGCAGTCTCCTTCCCGCTCTTCGCACATCACGGGAACGCGTCGTACGATACCGCCAAAACAATCACGGTAAAAGGAAGCGTGACCGAATACATTTGGGCGAATCCCACGTTTTCCTGAAAGTCGACGCGAAGGACGAAAGCGGCAACACATTACACTGGACAATCGAGGCTCAGAATCTTGTCTCGCAAGCCGATGCAGGCTGGACCAATGCCATGTTCAAGCCTGGAGATCAAGTCGTAATCGACCTGACGCCGGCCAAAAACGGGAGGCCGATCGGACGCTTCAAAGGGCGTATCGTGATCAATGGCCAGGAGTTCAAGCCGTTGCGGTGACTCCGCACGACGTCAGATCTAACCCTACGGAGCGATAGCAAAATGCCGAATTGCTCGATTTCGAAGATGTTGACGGTTGCGCTGATTCCGCCTTGACGTTCTTACCGGCTTTGCGCGCTCAAACGTCTCCGCCTGCGTCAATCAATGACGTCAAGCCCCAGTCAGCGAACGACATAAAAGTTGATAAGTGGAATAGCACTCCGCTTCGCAAGGCTGCATACGCGGGGTTGAAGCCCACGCCGGCTCCGCGGCGCGACCTATCCGGGATATGGGATGCAGCAGGCGATGCGACGGCCGGGGCGGCGGCAGGAATCCAAAATACCGGCGCACACGAATACCCTGCAGTTTTGGAAGGTAACAATGCCCCTCCCGGAGGGGAACCCGACGAGAGCAAGATTGCTCGTCGTCTGCCTTACACGCCGCTGGGTGAGGCAACGCTCAAAGCCCATAGGCCGACGGGAACGGGAGTCAGGTCGGTTCCTGCTGTGCTCGGAAACGATCCGGTGGACAGCTGTGACCCGCCGGGATTCCCCCGCCTCGAGCTCTTTGAATTCAGGATCATCGAAATTGCACAGACCGGGGACCAGGTCATCTTGTTGAATCAATTCTATCGGACTTGGCGCACCATTTGGATCGATGGACGAGAACTACCCAAGAACCCCGAACCGAGATGGAATGGGTACTCGGTGTGCCGATGGGTGGACGACTACACGTTTGTAGTTCAGACGATCGGCCTGGATGAAAGAACCTGGCTAGATAATGCCGGGCGTCCGCACAGCAGCGAATTGAAGGTCGAGGAACGATTTCACCGGGTCGATCATGACAACATGGAACTTACAGTGACCATCGACGACCCGAAGATGTACGCGCAGCATTGGTTCGCGCTGAACAAGTTTCCTCTGCGCTTGCAACCCCGCGGTTTCGATATCCGGGAGATGTACTGCTCGCCGTCAGACACGGCGGAATATAACAAGCAAATCGGCGATCCGGTCGTCGCTCCCAAGGGAAAGTAAACAAAGCAAAAAGAGATACATCTGCGTAACGTGTGCGTGACAGCTCCGTGCTTTCGCTGGAATAATCTGGATGTTGAGTTGCCCTAGCTACGGTCGGAAGAGCCATCAAAACAGACACCCATCTCGAGGAGCCAATTTGGAGCTTTCCGGCGGCGCCGACGGCGCCGATGCGCAACGAGCGAAAATGGCTATCTTGGTGTTATACTCCTGCGCTCGATGGGTAAAATCTGAGCCCCTCAATTTGGAGGTTTTCGAATGAAACGCTTTGCCCTGTTTGCCCTCGGCATATTCGCGGTGTCGGCTAGCGCGCCGGTCCGGGCGCAGGACGACGCCACCGCTAAGGCCGTGCTCGCCCTCCCCGCCAATCTCCGCGACGCGGCCACGGTGATCAAGTGGAAATCGGACTTCACCTACGACACATTGAAGAAAGGCACAAGTCAGCTGGTCTGCTACGACCTAACGGGCTATCCGAAACACCAGCCATTCACGGTCGAGTGCACCAGCACGGGCAACCTGGACCGCGTCGCGCAGAACCTGAAGTTCGAGGCGGCCGGGGACAAAACCAAGGATATGCTCGATGCTGCGGAAAAGGACGGCACGCGCGTGAAGCCCCAATACGGGTCGGTGTGGTACCACTTCATGGGCCCCGACCAGGAGCACGCTCGCATGCACATGACCATCGCCGTTCCGGGCGCGACCACGCAGTCAACCGGGCTGCCCGATAAGGCAGGGCAGGGCGGCGTGTGGATTATGAATGCGGGGACGACGACTGCCCATATTATGACGCCCGGCGAATAGGAGCACGTTTTGCCTTGTGTAGCGGACTTTAGTCGGGCATCTCCTTGATGCAGGTGTTGCCTTGCCCTCCTGAGCGGGTTTATGCCGACACCCGAAGAATCTCTCTGTGAAAAAGGCAACAGAGGGATTCTTCGTTGTCCGCCCAGGGCGGACTCGTCAGTATGACAGGCTGTAATTGCAGGTCACAGTTTTGCCGCGACATTGAGCACGTAAAGGTTGGGCCGAACGAGTCTCAGCGGAATGCGATGTTATGAAACCCTTGATCTTGACCCTTCCCGTAAGTCTCCTCGCGGTTGCAGTGCTGTCTGCGGCTCCGCCCAAGCAGACGTTCACTGGCACTATTACGGACGGCATGTGCGCTAAAGCAGATCATTCCCAAATGCAAATGGGGCCAACGGACGCCGTGTGCACCATGGCCTGCGTCAGTATCCACGGCGCCACGTACGTGCTGTATGACGGCAAAAATACTTACGCGCTGGGCGACCAGAAGGCTCCGGAAAAATTCGCGGGCCAAAAAGTGAAGATCGTCGGAACGCTGGACGCCAAGAGCAAGACTATCCAGGTGGACTCGATTACCGCGGCAAAATAGGCCGCGGGACTGGTGCGGTACAACGGCGGGTTTAACCCCCGCATTCCGAGAGATAAAAGCAGATCTCGTCGCCCGCCTGCAGCGATTGCAGTTCTAAAACTCCGCACGGCGGCGAGTTTAGCGGCATACTCGAAGAATCTCTCTTCAGGGGGCAGCCTCGTTCCGTGAGGATCAGCGCTTGCGGGCGGCGCTGGCCTTGGCTTTGGGGGCTTTGGCCGGGGGTGGCGCTGGCGCCGAAGCTTTGCCTTTTCGGGCTGCTTGCAGGCGTGCGAGCGTCTCCGCAGTCTTTTGAGATTCCACCGGCGCGCCGGGCGCCGGCGAAACTACGGGCTGCTTGCCTACCAGTTTTTTCTTGGGCTTTTCGGCTAGCCTCTTTCCCTTTTCGTCGGCCTTCTTTTTCGGCGGCTCTTTTATGCCGGAGAGTTTCCGCAAAAGCTTGAGGCGAAGTTCCGGATTTCTGGCCTTGCCCTGCAACTGGGCCTGGAAGAGATCGTCGATGACCTTATCGAACTTTGGCCCATGCGCCATCCCGATGCTTTCGAGCTCGAGGATGGCGGCGGGCAAGGCTTGCCGAAGAGGCCGCCACTTATTGAGATAGGTGCGAATTTTGCCAACCGCCTTGGAATTGGAGGATTCCGCGAGAATAGCGGCGAGTAATTCGGCCGGCGCCTTCTCCAGGAAGGCGTAGGCCTCGGTGGGCGCGGAGGTTTTTCGGCCGGCGAGCGTTGCGGTGATCTTCTGCGCGCGCTCCTCCAGGCTGGTGACCGCCTCGATCTCCTGTTGACGATATTCGAGGCGGTGCAGAGTCGTAGACAATTCCCGGTCTTTCAGCTTCCCCAACGCCGCGTAGGTTACCGGCGCAAAGAGGCGCGGGCGAATGCCGGCGGCGGCGAGATCATCACGCGCGCGCAGAACGCGTGCCAGCATTTCGTAATGCGGATGGCGCTTGGCGAGCAGAGCAGAGACAGCCTCGAGCAGGCGGCGCGCCTCCCAAGCCTTGAGAATTTGTACCGGCTTATCTTCCCGTGCAAGCTGGCGGAGTTCGTTGCCGGCTTCGGCGAGAGGAATGGATTCCTGCAGCCCTCTCTCCAGCGCCAGGTTGAACCAATCCTCGGTGCGCGACTCGAGCTTGAACTCCATGCGCGCGCAATAACGAATGGCGCGCAGCAAGCGCACCGGCTGATTCGTGAAACTGTGGATCGAAAGCGCGCGCACTTCGCGGCTCTCCAGATCGGCCAGGCCGTTGGTGGGATCGAGCAGCAGGCCGCGCGAGGCGGCGTTCAGCGAGATAGCAATGGCGTTCAGGGAAAAATCGCGGCGACGCAGGTCTTCCATAATCGTGGACCAACGTGTCTCCGGACGCGCACCCGGGCGCGCATAGATTTCCTCGCGAGCCGCCTCAATGCTGCCATCCACGTCGCCTGAGAAGATCATGTCGACGTGGCGCAGCTTTTCATCCTCCTCCACCACGCGCCCTCCGCCCTTCTCGAGTTCGCGCGCGAGACGCGAGGGATTGCCCTCGACGGTGAAATCGAGGTCGCGGATGGACATTCCCGAAATCAGATCGCGAACGGCACCGCCGGTGAGATAGACGTTGGTGGAGGTCTCCACGCCCAGCTCCTGCATGCGCACCAATACGGCGCGCTGCTCGGCGGAGAGCCGGCTTTCCAGCATGTACATGTAGTCAGGCATAGTGCGCTATTCTCTTCTCCAGCCTCGCTGCCTCTCCTAGCGACTCTGCACTCACCGTTGCGAAAGAGCTTTCGCTGTCATTCTGAGCGAAACCGGGGTCCCCATCACGCGCGCGGATGGTGCGCTTCGTAGACCTGTTTCAAGCGCTCTTCCATCACGTGCGTGTAGATCTGTGTCGTCGAAATATCGGCGTGGCCCAACATCAACTGCACCGACCGAAAGTCCGCACCGCGTTCGAGCAAGTGCGTGGCGAAGCTATGCCGCAGCTTATGG
>QHYS01000036.1:0-25925 GCA_003223325.1 Acidobacteriota bacterium | reverse complement strand
TCGCCAGATAGGCCTGCACTGCGGCCAGCGCTTTTCGCCCGACCGGCACCAGACGCTCCTTATCACCCTTTCCGATACAGCGCAAGCAGCCCATGTGCATTTCGAGGTCAGATACTTTCAAGTTAGCCAGTTCCGAGACCCGCACCCCCGTCGAATAGAGCACTTCGAGGATAGCTCGATCGCGCAACCCGCGCGGCGTCCCGGGGTCCGGCTGATTCAGCAAGCGGTCCACATCTTCCATGCGCAGGTAAGCCGGCAACGATCTTCGCATCTTCGGCGACTCCAAATTGAGCGTGGGATCGGTCGAGAGCGCTTCCTCGGCCAGCGCAAAGCGAAAAAGATTGCGGACCGAAACCAGATGGCGCGCTACCGTGCGGCTATCGAGCCCTTGCCGGTAGAGGTCGTCCAGGAAATCAACCACGTGATCGCGGTTCAGCGCCTCGAGACTCAGGCCGCGCTTTTCGGCAAAGCTCTGGAATTTGCGCAAATCGCGGGCATAAGCCGCCAGCGTGTTGGGAGCTAGGCCCTTTTCGACTTTGATGTAATTCATGAAAGAGGCGATCAGCATATGGATCTGCACGGTCAGGATTCCTGGCTCAAACCTGCCAGGCCCGCGGCGGGAGCCTGGGGATTCATGGCAATGCCATAAATTTCAGAAAGCTCATCGCAACGCATGGCCCAGGCGAGCAGGAGATATATGGCCGTAGCGCCTACGAGCAAAACGCCAAAAATCGCCAGGCGTGGCAGGAAACGCGCATGGGTCTCGAAGTGCGACACGTGCAGCCCCATCCAGCACAGTGTTCCCATAATCCCGGCGCTGGCTCCGCTGCGCGCCAGCGAAGCCAGTATGTCGAGCGTGCCCAGGCGGCCAAAATGCAGCCGGAAAACCACAAACAGGGTGAAAAAGTTAAAATACGCCGCGACGACCGTGGCCACCGCGGGTCCCCCGTTACCCAAAAGGGGAAAAAACCACCGCAGGAAGAGCGCGTTCAGGACGATGTTCAAGCCCAGCGACCAAGCCGCCACGCGAACCGGCGTACGCATATCGTGCGTCGAATAAAACGCCGGCACAATTAGTTTGATCGCGGCGAAGGCCGGTAGGCCGAACGCATAGTAAAAGAGTGCGCGCGTAGTCAGTTCCGTGGATTCGGCGATGAATTCGCCGTGCTGGAAAAGCACGCTGATGACGGGCTCGCGCATCACCACCAGGCCCACCGCGGCGGGTATGGTGATGAACGAAACGATGCGCAGTGAAAAGGCCAGCGTGGACTTCATCTCCTCCATGGCCCCGGCTGCGGCTTGATGCGACATCATCGGCAAAATCGCTGTAGCTACGGCGATGGCGTAACCGCCCATGACCAATTCCATGACCCGCTCGGCCACGTACAGTGCGGTTACACTTCCCGAAGGCATGCGGCTGGACGTGGCGAAAATCGTGCCCACGAAAAAATTGATCTGGGCCATGCCGATGCCGAAAAATCCCGGCGCGAGCAAACCTCCCACAGAGCGAACGCCTTCATGGCGCAGTGATAGCCCGAACTTGAAACGCATTCCCCGGCGCACCAATTGCGGCACCAAAAACAGAAATTGCAAGGCCCCGCCGATCAGCACGCCAACGCCCAGCGAAACCGCTGCACTCGAAAAATGCCGCGAAACGGCCGCCACCGACGAAGCAATGATGGAAAGATTCAGCAACACCGGAGTGGCCGCGGGCGTCCCGAAAACGTGAAAGCAGTTCAGGATGGCCATGGCCAGCGCCGAGAGGCCGATGAAATAGATGTACGGAAACATGATTCGATTCAGATAGACGGCTTGTTCCCAGGCCGGTTGTCCGGGAGCAAAGAAGGTGAAGAGGTGCATGAATTGCGACGAGAAGACGCTTCCCAACATGGTGATAGCCGCGAGCAGCACCGCCAGCGTCCAGAACAAGCGATGCGCGAATTCCCACACCTCCTCGCGCGGCTTGTTGTTCAAGTAGTTGGCGAAAACGGGGATGAACGACGCAGTGACCGCCCCTTCCCCCACCAGCCGCCGGATCAGGCTGGGGATGCGGTAGGCCAGCACGAAGGCGTCGGCCGTCGGCGTTGTGCCTAGGAGCAGGGTGATGCGCTGGTCCCGGACGTAACCGAGAATGCGGCTGAGAATCGTGACCAGGGAGATGACCGAGGCTGACTTGAGGATCTGCTTCTTTTGATTCAAGAGGCGGCGTCTTAGCCTAAGTCCAATCGAAACAATGAGTTGAACGCGCTAAGCGCCGATACCATAACATACCCAGCCCCACTTTGCAAGATCGCTCCGCAAGGCGCAAGGGGGGCAAGAAGCACTTCATTATGCTAGGGCTGAGTTGACTCCCGCGCGGAAGCGCGATGTGGCGCCAAGCACCTTTGCGCAAGGCGCCCGTTTTCCAAGGGCTTTTCGTGTAGCATCTAGCTTGTGAAAGCGCGCGCCGCAGCGTCCACGCACAAAAAGGTCGTCGTCACCTTCTCCGACCACACCACGCTGCAGGGCTACCTCAATCCCACGCGCCTCCCCGACGATCCTCTCGACGTTCTCACCACCAATGGCGAGCATCGCGAAGTTCCGCTGAAAGAGATTCGTGCGGTGTATTTCGTGCGCGACTTCACAGAAGACTACGAGCCCGAGCGCAAAGCGTTTTTCAGCCGCCCGAAACTGGATGGCCTGTGGGTGCGACTGAAGTTTCGCGATAACGAAACTCTGGAAGGCGTAGTAAACAACGACCTGCTAGCCCTGCTCGATTCCGGTATTCAGATCACCCCGCCGGACTTGAACGGCGCGGCCGTACGAATTTTTGTGCCCCGCAGCGCGCTCAGCGAAGTGACTGTACTCGGCGTCGTCGGCGTCGCGCGCCGCAAACCCACCGCCGCGGCCCCCGCTCAGCCCAAGCTCTTCTCTGAATGACCCTGCACCGCCGGCTCCCCGGCCAGGCGGGCCGTCAAGCAGCGCCTGTGCGAATGATTCGGCGAAATCTTCGAGTGCATTCTCCGCTGGGCTTACCTGGAGTGAGCGATGCTGTGATATAACGACCCCCATCGTTCCCACGGAAGTACGAGGTGGCCATGAAAAATTCCAAAATTGCCGGTGCAGGATCTTCTGGTAGATCGACGATCGGACGCCGTGATTTCATCAGGGCTGCCGCGGGCGCGGCTGCCACGATAGGCGCACTGAGTGACGTCACGGCGTCGGCGCAGCCGCCATCATCTCAGGGAATACCCTGGTGGGCGGCGCGGCCAGGCAAGGGAGGAGTGGGCAAGCCAGAGGCGATTGACATGCATTCGCACTGGTCTCCGGAGCCTTACGACAAAGCGCTGGCCGATCTGGGACAGCCCCTGGCCAATTCCTATCCGCTCGATTACGATCTCGACAAACGACGCCACTGGATGGACGAGCATGGCGACTTAATGCATTGCCTGACGCTCTCGGGCGCGATGCCTTGGCAAAGGACTTCAGCGCAACAGGGCGCGCATCTCGCGCAAGTCATTAATGACACGGGCATTCAAGTCCACCAGAAATATCCCGACCGCTTTGTCATCGGCGTCGAGCTGCCCATTCGCGATCCCGAACTCGCTCTGAAAGAGCTGAACCGGGTCGCCGGACAACCCGGCGTGCGGGCGGTGCACCTACCGGATTCCATCGAAAGGCGCGATTACATATTCGATCCACACTTTGCGCCAATTCTCGCGCGCCTCGAGGAGCTGAACCTCCCCATCATCTTTCACCAGATGGATGGCGTGGCCAATAGTTACGGCGGCGACAGGACGGCCGGGCCGCCTCCGCTCGCCGCCGGGATCGACGCTCCCATCGAACACACGTTCCTGGCGACCAAGTTCGTCTACACCGGCACGCTCGATAAGTATCCGAACCTGCAAATTGTTTTGCCGCATGCGGGCGGCGCGTTCCCTTATCTGGCAGGACGGGAGGAGCATTTCCTTTTTCACATGACCGACCACAGCACCTCGGTGCAACACCCGTTCCGGGACTACTTGCGGCGATTCCATTACGACGTCGGATCCGACCGCATCGTGGTCGGCACGGATAACTTCGCCGCCAAGGACGTCGAATATCCGACCGCGGTCCTGGACCAGTTCAAACTCCCGGCCGCCGACCGCGACCGCATTTTGAAAGGAAACGCGATGAGGCTCCTTCACCTATAGCCAGAGGCGTATGGCAAGATGCTGGAAAATTGTGTGAAGGGAGCCGAATGAAACCGAAGTGGGCATCGTCCTTTGCCTTAGTTGCAGGCCTCGTGATGGCTGGCGGCTCTGTCCTCGCTCATCACGGGGCTGTGGGCTACGACTACAGCGTGCCGCGGAAGACCTTGAAGGGCAAGGTGTCGCAATTCACGTGGCAAAATCCTCACACGCTGCTTCTTCTTGACGTGGAAGATGAGAAGGGCGTCGTGGTTTGGACCATGGAGCTCAACAATCCGGGCAACCTGGTCGAGTTGGGCTGGACCCATTCGTCATTGAGGCCAGGAGACGAGGTCACGGTCACTTTCAATCCCGCCAAGAGCAAGCCCAACGGTATCTGCGTGGATGTATTCTTCCCCAATGGCCGAAAGCTGCACTCGAGTCAAGGTTGCGTCCAAGGAAACCTGAAATCGTTCGATGAGCTGCGCCAATTGGACAAATAACAAAACACAGTCTTCCTGGAAATTTGTAGCGCCGGGCTTAATCCCGGGCTTTCTTCGCTTTGCCTTGTGGGTGGCGGCTCCAGCCGCTACAGTCGACTCTTTTAATGGGAGTTTCTGGTGGTGCCAAATCGCAGGACCAATCGCCCTCAAACACGCGTGATTGATTCGGCCATCGCAGCCGTCAAAGTGCTAGCCTTGTCTGCTGTCTTGATCGCTCAGACGACTCGACCGTTAGGCGCGGCCAATGCGCCATCGACAATCGCTCAGGGGACCAAGGCTCGGGCCCCAAAAGCCCAACCGGCAAGGCCCAAACCCTTCGACCCACATGACCTGAACGGAATCTGGTCGCTGAACCCGCGGCGGCAAATGGCGATCAGCGAGAATCGTCCGCCGATGACGGCTTGGGGCCAAGCCAAATTCAGCAAGGTGCGCAGCTCATGGACCAACTCGGCGCTGGGGGTGAAGGCATCTCCGGAAAGCGAGTGGAATGATCCCCTCTACAAGTGTGATCCTGCGGGTTACCCGCGCACCATGCAACAAATCTTCGGAGAAATATTGAGGTTCGTTCAAACTCCCACCGAGGTGCTGGAATTCTTTGAGTGGGATCATACCTGGCGCGACATTTGGACCGACGGCCGAAAACTTCACGAGGATCCCGAGCCCAGGTATTACGGATATTCAGTGGGCCGCTGGGATGGGGACATCTTTGTCGTGGACTCAAACGGTTTTAACGACAGAACCTGGCTCGATCCCTGGGGTGACGTGCATAGTAACCAGATGCGCTTAAAGGAGACTTTCCGTCGGGTGGATCGTGACCACATGGAGTGGACCATCACGCTCGACGACCCCATGACCTATACGCAGCCTTGGGGGCCGAGCGACAAGCGCATTTTCGAACTGGTGCCCAAATCTCCCCGCAGTGAATACGAAGAACTTCGCGAAGACTTCTGCGTGTGGTCAGACTCGGCAGGCTTTTTCAAGGATGCCGACACTATCGGCGTAGGTGACGCGCCCGCCACAGGAAACAAATAATAGACCAGGCATTTTGCCTGAGCTCCATCCGCGATCAAGGAACTCTGACGGGCCCGCCACCCTGCGCGTTATAATAGGCACTCTGTTCGTTTTGCGCGCCGCCAGGCTTGATTTCGTGCCTGCCAACTGCGCGATTCATTCCAGTCTCAAGCTGCCTTTCCGCGACGCGTTCTACTACTTCGCGGGTCAGCACGTGCATCAGCAGACATTCGTTTCCTGTGTGTTGAGCGAGCTCCTCAAGTTGCTTACGCGGGCTTCCAAGCCAGAAGCTGAGCCGCGCCATAACACATCGCCTTGCGGCATCTTCTCAAAAAGGTGATAGGTGCGGTTCACGGGCGCCTCCTCCACGTTCCTCCAAACGTGATTTGAGAAAGTCCGCGCTTACTGCGGATTTGGAATTCATCTTGGATCTTTTGCCGGGCTTGCCGAGTTGCCTGATCCAAAACCCTTGGGCAATCGCTCTGCGCAAAAGAAGAAGACGCAACAGATCAAGAAGAGAGTCACCACCCAACCATGTTTCATCCCATCCTCTCTTAATCAATCGGCACAATCAACTGGCACTTGAAATTTCCGTGTGTGCGGTATACGAGCACAAGATCCAAAGTAGCCGACCCTCGGAAGAGTTGGTGTAACGTGGTATTCTGAAGAGCTTATTATCAGTATGATCAAGTTATCTTGAACCCGCGAAAAGCCGAAATTCTGGGTCGAATAAATCATAGCAAAGTATAGCAAAGCTATATTGTTCGGATGGCAAAGGGGAACTTCTGCTGCCTTATCTGGTGATGCCAACTTGACTGAGCAGCCAGGCGCATTCAAAGGCCCGATCCCTCACTTGGTCGTAACGCCCGGAAGCGCCGCTGTGGCCGGCAGGATCCATTTTCATCTTCAGCAGAATTGGGTTGTCGTCTGTCTTTAGCGTGCGCGCTTTGGCGACGAACTTCGGCGCCTCCCAATACGCCACCTGGCTATCATTCAAGCTCTCCGTCAGCAGCATCGGCGGATACGCCGCTTTGTGCAGGTTGTCGTAGGGGCTGTAGGAAACAATATAGTCGTAGGCGGCCTTGTCGTTCGGGTTGCCCCATTCCGGGTAATCGGTCGTGGTGAGCGGCAGCGACGCGTCCATCATGTCATTCATGACGTCGAGAAACGGCACGGCCAGATGTACCGCCCTGAATAGATCAGGACGCATGTTCACTACCGCGCCCATCAGTAGTCCCCCGGCGCTTCCGCCCTCAATCAGAAGACGGTCTCTCAAGGTCCACCTTTGCTGGATGAGGTATTCGGCGCAATCGATGAAATCGTTGAACGTATTTTTCTTGTTCATCAATTTGCCGTCGTCGCGCCACTTTTGGCCCATATCGTCGCCGCCGCGAATCTGAGCAATCACGAACGCCAGGCCCCGATCGAGCAGGACCAATCGCGAACTCGAAAACGTCGCTGGCATACCGAGTCCATATGCACCATAGCCGTAGAGCAGTAGCGGGCGCGTGCCGTCGCGCGCAAAGCCTTGCTTATGGACGATGGAGAGCGGCACCTTCACACCATCCCGCGCCGTCACCCACTGCCTTTCCGAAATATATTGCGAAGGATCGTAGCCACCCGGCACTTCCTGCCGCTTGAGCAGGGTCGATTTTCCCGTTTGTAAGTCGTAGTCGAAGATGCTCGAAGGCGTAATCAGGCTCTGGTAGTTGTAACGATAGGTCGTGGAGGCATACTCCGGCGTCTCACCCGGAGACGCCGAATAGACGGGTTCGGGAAAGGAGATCGAGCTCCACTTACCCGACTTGAAATCGAAGATGCGCATGCGGCTGAGCGCTTGCGCCTTCTCCACCGAGACCGCAAAGTCGCGGAAAAGATCAACGTGCTGGACCAGAACTTCGTCGCGCGGCGGAATGAAGATTTTCCAGCCTTTCGGATCAGGATTGTTGTCGGATGCGGTGAAAACCTGAAAATTCTTGGAGCCCTTGTCGCTTCGAATGTAGAAAAGATTCTCGCGGTGACCGAGAAAATACCGGTGCTGCTTTTGGCGCGAAAGAAAAAGAGTGAAGTCCGACTTCGGCTCGTCGGCCTTCAGCTAGCGAAACTCCGTCGTGTCGGTGCTTTCGGCGGAGAGCAGCAGGTACCTTTTGTCGCGGGTCTTCTGCATGCTGATCTGAAAAGTCTCGTCCTTCTCTTCATACAGTGGCTCGAACCCGTTCTGGCCCAGGGTGTGGCGCAAAGCGCGGTTCGGGCGTTTGGTTACCGCGTCCTCGGTGACTAGAAACAGCGTCTCGTTGTCCGCAGCCCAGGCAACGCTGTCGACACGCTCGATGGTATCGGGGAGCGTAGCGCCACCACGTAGGTCCTTGACGTGAAGCGTAAACTGCCGGTAACCGACATAGTCGAGTGTGTAGGCGAGCAGATTCTGATCGTCGCTGACGACGAAGGCTCCGAGCCCGACGAAATTCCTTCCCTTCCCGAGCTCATTGAGATCGAGCAACACCTCTTCTTTCGCCTCCAGGCTGCCTTTCTTGCGACATTCGATGGGATACTGTTTGCCTTCCTCGGTGCGCGAATAATAGTAGTAGCCGCCTCGCCGGACGGGCACGCTCCAATCCGTTTCCTTGATGTGCGACACCATCTCCTGGTAGAGCGCGTCCTCGAAGGGTTTCAGGCCCTTGGTCATCGCCTCGGTGTAAGCGTTCTCCGCCTCGAGATACTTGATGACCTGCGGATTCGATTTCTCGCGAAGCCAGAAATAGTTGTCGCTCACCGTGGTCCCATGTCGGGTTTCATGGTGCTCGATGACCGGCGCAACGGGCGGCGTTTGGGCAGACCGTGACATGCCGTAGCAAAATGCGATCAGCAGCGGTGTTCTGAGGCAGCGAGGAATCAACGACGTGTTTGACGCCCCTTAAAGTGTACCTCTTGTACGATCAACCGCAATTGGTCATAGCCCCAGAACCGGTCTCCTTCCTCCTAGGAGAAACAACAAGAGAGAATTTACACCACTTGCGGTCAGCGATATTGTCTTATGCCTGGCTGGCACGTCAAAGATAAGGCGATGACGTCGCTGTCTTTTTGGATCTGACCCCGGCCCACTAACAGCGATGGCGCCGGCCCTGTGATGCGTTGTGGACTTGCCTGGGGGGCCGCTTGTCGTTCTGAGGAATCACGTATCTTGCGATGACAAAGAATCTCTCCTGACGTGGCCCGTTCGGTGTACTTTGGCAGACGCCGGATAGCGGAACCAGACGCATGGGTTTCGAGGTTAAGGTTCCTTTCAGCCTCTGCCCGATAAGTAAATGCTACCGGTGGTCAATCCGGGTGAGGGCGCCTCGCGTGAACATCGCACCGGTGTTCCGCCATGCGGGGCGCTCTACTCTTTCGGAGCGGTGAAATATGGAAAAAGATTCGGCAACGCTGCGAAGCCAGCCACGCGACGCGCTCTTCAAACGCCTCGCTGCGTTCTCCCTGCTGATGGCCGGCGCCGCCCTCGTGGTCGTTTCCGTTGGAGCGCGGGGAAGCACGCGGTCTGTCGGCGCGCTCTGGAACGCGGCGGGGGTTGCCGTCGCGCAGTCCTACGAGCCGCATACCGGCCAGCCCGCTGTGGTCAAGCAGATCGCGAACGACCTTTACTTCTTCTACGACTACGACGGCTCGAACTCCGTCTTTCTCGTCACCGATGCCGGCGTGCTGGTGATTGATACCCGCGAACACCCCCGCGCTGCTCAGGATTTGCTCGCTCGCATCCGCAAAGTCACCGACAAGCCCATCAAGTGGGTGATCAACAGCCACTTTCACGGCGACCATACTTACGGGAACGCCATATTCCAGGCGGCCGGCGCGACGTTTGTGGCCCAGCAGGAAACCGCTCGCCTTATGAAGCTAGTTCAGCCGAAAGAGATGGCCCGGCGGCAGGACTATTTCAAGGAACACAACTACGATCCCGACGAAGTGAAGCTGATTCTCGCCGATGTAACCTTCAGCGATCAAATGAGCGTTTATCTCGGCGGACGTGAGGTTCGCCTCATGTATTTCGGCCCCGGCCAGCAGCCGGGCGACACCTTCGTTCTATTTCCCCACGATCGCGCGCTCTTCACGCCCGGCGCGTTCACGAAACACAGCATGCCCAACATGGCCTTTACGACTTCGGTCGATAATTGGGTCAAGCTGCTCGATAAGGTTGCCGCCCGAAACGATTACGACGTCATCCTGCCGGCTCATGGCGACGTGGCGCATCGCGAGGACATCAAGGAACTGCAGTCCATGCTGGCCGAGGAATATGCCACGGTGAAAGACGCTGTCGCCAAGGGCATGACCCTCCCGCAGGCCCAGCAGACGCTCACCTTCCTGCAGTACAAGGACTGGCGGAACTACACACGGCTGAAGAGCGAGATCAAGAATCTGTACGAATTGATTCAAACCGGCAAGCGCAGCTACTTCGAGTAATTCCCGCCTCCCGTCGCGACAAGGCGGTCCCGATCCGGATGGTTGTGACGCCAGTTCCAGTAGTCCCGCCGCTGCTCCCCATTCAATCTCGCGTATTCCCGGTACTCCTCGTGTTCGCGCCGCTCGCGCCAATAATTATGGTAGGCGCGATCTTCATCGTCGCTCCACCGATGATAGTCACGGTGGTCAGCATCGTAATAACGGGCGGCACAGCCGGTGGCGGCTATGGACGCAGCGAAGGTGAGTCGAAGAATGAGCGGAGCTATATTTTGCAGTATTCGTTTCATATCGATACTGTCTTAGACGTTTCTTAATCGCTAGATGTTGTTCCTTCGGCAGAGCGAGCGCTGCAAGCCGCAGAACGCGATCCGGCTGTCAGCCTTCTTGCCGTTGTTCCAGGCATTATCGTTTCGGAGAAATGATGAAATAGACCCGGCTGGCGACGGCTCGACCGGACCTGAGCGCTGGAACGAACTTCCATCTTGCAGTCGCGCTCTTGAGCGAGCTGTCAAACGCCGGATCATCCGACTCCGCCGACCGCACCTTCCCGGCGGAATCAATCACAAGGTCCAACAATATCTCTGTAGCGGGCAGGGTCTCCTCCGTCTGCCCCTCCGGCACCTGGCGTCCGATCAAGATGGGTGTAGGCAAAATGATTTCTGATCTCTTCTCTTCGACGCGCTCCCCGCCGAACTTGATTCCGGGTTGCCCGGTCCGCAGGGTTCTCGCATCGACGACTTCCGTGCGTTTTTCAGCCCCCGGGGAAACCTTCGTGGACACGCCGTCCAATTGAGCGCGGATTCCTCGCCCGCGTGCGCTCATAATTGCGGCACGAATTCGATCCAGATCGGCCGGCGGCCAGAGTTCCGCTAAGGAATTCCAGGCCTCTTGTTCGCGGCCGCTGTAAAGATAGGACCAAACGATTTGCAGTACTCTCGCCTTGGTGCGCTCCAATTTTTCGCTGTGACGCAGATCCTGCGGCGAAAAATGCGCGGTGGGCGGCAATCGGCCACTGCTGTTTTTGAAGTCCCGCAGGTCATCGGGATCGAGCACGCTTCGCACTCTTGCGATTTCCTCATCAAAGTAGCCTTGAAATTCCGAGCTCACGTCCAATAAGCGCCCACGGTCGAAGCGCAGGACGACCGTGGGGGCAAAGTCAGGCCTGTCGACCTCGGGACTCTCGAAACCATCGAGCGACGCGGCATCGTTCGTCCAAATTTCGATTTGGCCATCGAGATCGGTATCGGCGGTGCTGAAGAAAGTTCCGCCGGTAATGGTGCGCAGCAATTTCGGCGGTTTGCGAAGGGAGTAGATCTGGAGTGTCATGCAGCATTCGGTATCGGCTCTTTTTACCTGGAAGATGACCACGGGCCCCAGGCCCAAATCGATACCGAATGCATCGACGTCCACCTGAGCAACCCCGGTCGCAACCACGAGTTTCCCCTTGTCCCACAGCAGCGTTCCTTCACATGCTCGCCTCGCGAGTCCTTCCCTCCTTGCGGCGCCTGTTTGGATGGTCACGCCGGTGGGGAATGCGGCTTCGAAATTGCCTGTGCCATCTCGACAGACCACCGCTTCGCTTTGGGCATGGCAGGAGCCTGCAATCGCACAAAACAGCACGAGTGACGCCAGCTTCCTGGTGCTCCGGCGAAAACAAACTGGCACAAGCCCTTTGCCCACGCTGCGATGTTAACAGGCTGATACGCTTCTTTGTAGAAGTCGGAAGCGAGTGATCCACCGACGTGGCAACTGCTCTGTCCTGCCTCTTGCCGCCGTGGCCTTATCAATCTTCGTTGTCGCCGACTTCGCCGTTAGGGTTGACGGCTGTAGCCGGTACCGACATGTCGGGGCCGCCAGTAGAAAGTGGATTGCCGTTGAATCCATTGTAGACAATTTTCCCGAGCACGGTTCGCGTTTCCGCCGAGATAAACGTCACAAAGGGAAATGGAACGTCCGCATCGTGGGCTACCAAGATGATCTTGTCCACAGGATCATAGGCCAGCTCATTCGCCCGGTGATTTCCTTTGGTGCGGGTGCTCGCCTCAATGGACTTGCTCGCCAGGTCGACGACTTTCACCGTGCTCAGGCCGGGGGCACTCCGTCGCCGGCCCAAAGCTTGCTGCGACCTCTGTCGTCGTCATCCCCGAGGAATCTCAAGGCGCAGGGCGTGGTGCCGCTGGCATGGTGATAAAGTGATCGCCGGCTCCAGGTGCCTTTGGGGGGCAACGAGAATGAAACTGGGAGAGATCGCGCAGAAACTAAACTGCAAGCTGGAGGGCGACCCGCAGGCCGAAATTGACGGCGTTGCGGGAATCGAATCGGCCAAAGCCGGCGAACTGACGTTTGTCTCCAATCCGCGCTACCGACAGGCCGCCCGGACGACGCGCGCTTCCGCCATGCTCGTCGGCCCGAATGTGGCCGTCGAACGCGAGCCCGGCTTGCCGCCGCTCGCGCTTCTGCGCTCGGACAACCCCTACCTCGATTTCGCCCGTGCCATCGATTTTTTCTATACGAGGCCGCGTTACGCGCCCTCGATTCATCCCACCGCCGTAATCACCCCGTCAGCAAAGATCGGAGAAGGCGCGCACATTGGCCCTTACTGCTACGTCGACGAAGACGCCGTGCTCGGGCGTAACGCCGTCCTGCACAGCTTCGTCGCCATCTATCGCGGCGCGCGCGTTGGCAACGACTTTTTCGCGCACGCGCATGCCGTCGTGCGCGAAGGCTGCCGCATTGGCGATCGCGTGGTGCTGCAAAACGGCGTGGTCATCGGCGGCGATGGCTTCGGTTTCGCCAAACAGTGCGACGGCCGCTGGTACAAAATGCCGCAGGCGGGAATCACTGTGATCGGCGACGACGTAGAGATCCAGGCCAATTCCTGCATCGACCGCGCCACCGTCGGCGAGACGCTCGTCAGCAAGGGCGCCAAACTGGATGATCTCGTGCTCGTCGGCCATGGCGGCAGGGTCGGCGAAAATACGCTGCTCTGCGGGCAAGTGGGCCTCGCGGGCAGCACGAAGATCGGCACCAACTGCATCCTCGGCGGGCAAGTCGGCTGCGCCGGTCACCTTACCGTGGGCGACGGCGCGACGATCACGTCGCAAAGCGGCGTGCCCGGCGACGTGCCGCCCGGCGCGCTCTATTCGGGCTACCCAGCCGTGGAGAATCGGCAGTGGCTCAAAAACAGCGCGGCCATCAGCCGCGTCCCAGAGCTGGCGAAAACCGTCCGCCAGCTCGAAGCCGAAATCGCTAAGCTCAAAGCCCACGTCGGCGCGTGATTTGGGATTTTGAAAGGATGGAGCGCACGACCTTGATGGCTAGGTCGGGATGCTTATAGGGAAAAGCCACTTGGCGGCTACTGAGGGAACCTTGTGTGCTACGAACCTACGAATTTGACGACAGCGTATTGTTGCCGGGACGGTTTCGGGTTCACGTGCTCTGGGCACTTAATTAACGTGCACAAGCACCTCGGCAAGTTAATCCAAAAGGCAGAAACGTAAGTGCCCTCTCTGTAAGCGAAAAAAAGGAAGAAAGTAAGAGGACAGCTGAACAGCCGCATGCGGTTGTGGACCACATAAAGACAACAAAATCGTTTGCCTACGATCTTACGATGCCGTTCACTGACGCCCAGCAGCGGTGTCATGCGCTCAAGAACCTGCGGGCCGTTCATCGAAATTGCAACAGCGACCGAAATCGCCAACGATAAATCAAAGCTAAGATGACGACTTCGCGTTGATCGCGGGAGCTGGCTGCTGATCCGCCGGCAGCGCCGCGGCGATGGCGGCGTGGACGCGGGCGGTGAGTTCGTTGCGGCGGTCGAGCGAATATTCCGCTGCGTCAATCGCCGGACAGAAGCGCACCAGGACTTCGCCGGGCCGGATTCGATAGGAATTTTTGGCAACCACGCGGTGAGCCCCGCTGCACGCCACGGGCACTACCGGCACGCCTGCCTTTATGGCCAGCACGAAAGCGCCGCGGCGAAACGGCAGCAAGCGCCCGTCGGGGCTGCGGGTTCCTTCGGGATAAATCAGAAACGAGACGCCCTCTTTCATGCTCTTGACGGCCACATCGATGCTGGCTGCGGCTTGCCCGGGATGGCCGCGGTCCACGGGAACGAATTGCGCCACGCGAAACGCCGTGCCCACGATGGGAATGGCGAAAAGCGATCTCTTGGCCAGAATGGCGATTCGGCGCGGAATCGCGCCGACAATCGCGGGCGCGTCCGCGTTGCTGGTGTGATTGGCCGCGAAAAGGCAGGTGCGTGCGGGAATGTTCTCGAGCCCTTCTACGCGCGAGCGCATTCCCGCTGCGCGGCAAATCCACCGGATTGCGCCAACGCCCGTGTGATAGAGCGGATCGACCTTGCCGGTGATAGCCACGTAGATCAAAAGGGGCACGCCGACCACCATGGCGATGATCGACAGAGAAAGAGCCACGAAAGCGGTGCGAATCATTTCGTGCGATCACGTCGCGGCAAAATCATCAGGCTTTCATCCGATCGCGTAGCGGGGTCCCCAACGCGCCGCCTGTGCGTGCGTTGGGGTGGAGTCATCGCGGCGCAGCGGGCGCGCCGGTCGTGCCCTGAAACAATCCGTTGCGGATGCGAAGCTGCCGCTCGCCGGGGCGCGGCATTTCGTCTACAGAGAAAGCTTGCGCTGCTTGTTGGCCCAACGCGAATGTCATTTCGCTTTCGCGCCCGTCGCGGCGGATGCGCACGCGCACCATTTCGCCGGGGGAGCGCCCGTGTGCCCAGCGCTCGAGATTGCGCGGCACTTCCGCGCCGTTTATGCTGACGATCGCGTCGCCTTCGCGAAGACCTACCTGGGCGGCGGCGCTCGAAAGGTCCAGATCGGCGACGAGGGGGATTCCCGAGAAATCGCGATCGGCGGCAAATCCCAAGGACGCGCGCTTTTCGCCCCCCATCTTGAGGGCGAACCCAGCGCGGGAGAGCAGATCGGCAAACGGCATTTCCTCAGTTCCGCTGACGTAGCGCTTGAAAAAACCGGCAAGATCGCCGGCTGCGCCGGGATTTGCCGCGCGAACTACCTCTTCGACGGCCTCTTCGATTCCGGAGCTATCGGCGTAAAAGCGGCCGCGCTGCGCGTATTGCTGATTCATCCGGCGCAAGACGTCGTCGAGGCTGGCGCGATTCTCGGTGGCATCGCGAATCAAAATGTCGAGCGTGAGGCCAAGCAACTGGCCCTTGTTGTAGTAGGAGATGCTGAAGTCTGGCCGGTCGTAGAGCGAGTATTTATCGAACCAGGTGTCCAGGCTGGACTCTTCCGCGCTCTGCCACGCGCGCGCGGGGCGCGATTCGAGTTCCGTGATTTGCGCGCCGAGGTCGGCGAGAAATTGCGCGTGGTTCCAGATGCCCGTGCGCACCAGCGTGTAAGCTGCGTAGGTGCTGGTGACGCCTTCGGCGAACCAAAGCGCGGGCGTCCACATCTCGCGCGTATAGTCCACCGGCTCGAGCGATTGCGGCCGAATACGCTTCACGTTCCAGAGGTGGAAAAATTCGTGCGCGCTGACGCTGGCGAGCGTGGCAAAAGAACCGACGGAGATGGCCGTGCAGTTGGCGTGCTCCATGCCGCCGCCGCCGTAACTCTGTCCGACGTGCAGCAAAAACATGTATTCGGCAAACGGCGCATCGCCCATGAGACGCGTTTCGTAGTTCACGATTTCCGAGAGCACGCGCGTGACTGCGGCGTGATCGACGCTTTCGCCGTGCAGGACGACGCGGATCTGACGCCCGGCCGCCGAGAAGCTCCACTCATCGAAACGGCCGATTTCCACGGGAGCGTCGACGAGCGCGTCATAGCTCTCGGCTTGATAGCTTGGCTCGCCCATCGCTTGGGGCCCTTCGTGGCGCAGTTCCATGGCAACGCGCCAGCCCGGAACGAGATCACGGAATTGCACCGAAGTGTCTTCGCCGCGACGTTCGGGAATGTAGCAAAGAACTTCCGCCACGTTGAGGAAAGCGTGCTCGTCGTTCAGTTGCGTACCGAAAGGCCCGGAATCGTCCCAGAAGCTCGCGTACTCGATGCGGATTTCGCCCTGGCCCCCCCCAAGCTCCCCCCTCGGAACTTCGATACGCCAGGTTCCCTTGTCGAGGCGGCGCACCGCGAGCACGTTGCCGGATGCGTCCGTGGCGCGGAGGTCGCTGGCGCGATAAGCGAAATCGCGAATTTGGTACAGCGCATTCCATGCCGGCATCTGCACCACGAGGCTGCCCTTCACGCTGGGGACGATCATGGCCACGTGGAATTGGTGCTGCGCGGGATGCGCCAGCGAGATTTCGTAGCGAATTGTGGCGTGCCCTGGTGCCGCCAGCGCTAGCGCCCAAAGGACAAGCGCGAGGAAAGACACCGGGCGCGACCATGGTCTTGCCATCCTGAAGGAGGCCACCCGGGGCGGACAACCGAGGGATCTGCTTTTTGCCCAAGAGAGCAGCAGCGTCGTCCCTCCCTGGGGCGCAAACGGCGCGCCTCGGCTGGACTCCTCGGAATGACAACTTCGGAGGGGCACTGCGGCACAATGACGGACGCTGTCATTCTGAGCGCGACACGCGAAACGCCCGCGTGCAGTAGCGCCTGAGGCCACGGCAGGAGGCGCTCGGCGCGTTAGAAAAGTCGCCTTTCGCGTCTTCATTAAGACGCTCGAAGAATCTCTCTTTAGCGTGGAGAGAGGAAAGAAGGAAAAAGAACTGGAGAAATTCTTCGCCGTACTCACAATGACAAGTAATGCTTTTAGAAGAGCCTGAGCGGGCGCAATCATCAGACGCCGCGCGGGGCCGGCGATCGCGAATTCAAGAGCGCGAGCAACTTGTCGCATAGTCCGTCGAAACTGCCGTTCGAGAGCACCAGCATGATATCGCCCTCGCGCAGTTCGCCGGCAAGAAATTCGGCAATCTCGCCGGACGAGTTCAATGCCTCCGCGCGCCGGCCGGCCGCGCGCATGGCTTTCACGACGCGTTCCGGCGAAAGCCGTTCCGCGTCGGAAAGCGTTTGTGCGCGATTTACGGGGCCCAGCACGGCGCCATCGGCCGTCGCGAGCGCGCCGGCGAGCTCGTCTTCGAAAATCCGGCGGCGCATCGTGTTGGAACGCGGCTCGAACGCCACCCAGAGGCGGCGCCGGGGCCAGCGCGTGCGTGCGCCTTCGATGGTAGCGCGGATAGCCGTGGGATGATGCGCGAAATCGTCGACGACGGTGACGCCGCCCGCCTGGCCGCGGATTTGCATGCGCCGGGCCACGCCGCGGAAGGTGCGGAGCGCTTCCTCGATGGCATCGCGCGGGATGCCGCGGCCGTTGGCGAGCGCAATCGTAGCGAGTGCGTTCAAAACGTTGTGGCGTCCCACGAGCGGAAGCGCCACGCGCGCGCGTTCTTCGGCTTTGCGGGCGACGCGAAAATGCGTGGCGCCGTCGCGAAATTCGAGATCGCCGGCGATCCACAAATTTTCGCTCCCGAAGCCGTAGGTTTCCACCGGACAAAACGCCTTTGCCACGACTCCGCGCACTGCCGGGCTTTCGCCCCACGCGACGATGCGACCGCGGCGCGGAACCAGATTGACCAGGCGGCGAAACTGCAGTTCTATGGCGGCGAGATCGGCATAAATATCGGCATGGTCGAATTCGAGCGAAGTGATGATCAGATCGTCGGGACGGTAGTGCAGGAATTTCGGACTCTTGTCGAAGAAGGCGGAATCGTATTCGTCGCCCTCGATGATGAATTCCCTGCCCCCGCCCAGGCCGTAACTCGTGCCGAAATTTTCGGCCACGCCGCCGATGAGGAAATCGGGGCGGCTTCCGGCGACCTGAAAAATCCAGGCCAGCAGGGAAGTCGTGGTGGTTTTGCCGTGCGTGCCGGTCACGACGAGCGAATCGTGGCCGGGGAGGAAAAACTTCTTGATCACTTCCGGAAGCGAGCAGTATGGAATTTTGTTGTCGAGAACAAATTCGAGTTCGGGGCTACCGCGGGAGATGGCGTTGCCGATGACCACGAGGTCGGGGCACGGCTCAAGATTCGTTTCGCGAAAGCCGTTTTTCCAGGTGATGCCTTGCTTTTCGAGCAGCGTGGAAGCAGGGGGATAGACGCCGGTATCGGAGCCGGTGACGCTGTAGCCTCTCTCGGTAAGCATTCCGGCGAGCGGGGCCATAGCCGCGCCGCCAATGCCGATCAGGTAAATCAAGTGGATGTTGTGATCATTCATTGTGCAAATGCCGCTCTAACACCTAGCCGCCGTGTCATTCTGAGCTCGCTGCGGCGACCAAGGGAACTTTTCGCGAGTCTAAGGCAAAAGCAGATCCCTCGTCGCCCGCGCCTTTTTTAGCGCAAGTCCGGTTGGACTTGCGCTGTGGGGCGCGCCCCGCTCCTCGGAATGACAGCTTAGGGCAATCGTCGTTTCGTTCTGAGGAGCGCAGCGACGAAGAATCTCTCATTTCTTTCACCTTCGCGGATGCAGAGAGATCTTGCGTTTCGCCCCGGGATGACACCAAGCGTCATTTGGATAAACTCACTGCGGGCTCGAGAATCTCGAGCTCTCCTTCTCCGGCCGCGCGCAGCCGGGCGCGCACGCCAAAGGGCAGCGTGAGCATGGGCCGCAGCGTGTGGCCGATGGGCGCGCCGAAGATGATCGGCACGTGCAGCGGCGTTAGGATGCACCTGCAGACGTCGCGCACGGAAACCGTACTCGGCGCGAGCGGTTCGCAATCCGGGAAGTCTCCGAGCACGATGCCACGCACGCCGCGAAATTTCCCGGCTTGCAGCAGGTGCAGCAGCAGGCGATCGAGCTGGTAGGGCTTCAAGCCGCGATCCTCGAGAAAGAGGATCGCGCCGCGCGTGTCGAATTCCCAGGGCGTGCCCAGGGTGGTCTCGAGGAGTGAGATGCAGCCGCCGAGCAGCGTACCGGACGCTTCGCCGTGGGAGAGAGCTTCGGCGTCGAGAGCGAGCGACCAGGAATTGCGCTTGCCTCCTGCGGCGTTGAGAAACGACGCGGGGTCGTACCCCGAACGGTTGCCTGCGCCATTGTTGAAGCCGGCGGCGACCATCGCGCCGTGCAGCGAAGTCCAGCGGAATCGGGTCCAAAGATACGCCTGAAGCATGGTGACGTCGCTGTAGCCCACAAGCAGCTTGGGCTTGGGTCTGCGCGGCAGGCGGATTTGGTCCAGCAGCGCGGCAGAACCGTAGCCGCCGCGCGCGCAGATCACGGCGCTGGGGTCGGGAGCCAGGAGCGCCGATTCCAGCTCGGCCTTGCGGCGCAAGGCCGAGCCGGCGAAGTAGCCGTCGGGATGCATGGTCGAACCCGTGCGCACGCGATAGCCGAGCCGTTCGAGCTCGGTGATGCCGCGCCCGATGGCGTCTCTTTCCGCCGGGCTCGCGGGAGAGATCACGCGGACGAGACCGCCGGGAGTGAGCGCGGGAGGTTTCACCGAGGCCTTTGGGCTCGTGGCGAGAGTCGACGTGCGTGGCGTAGGCAAACGGTGAGTATACACTGCGGCTCGGCGCGACAAGCCGCCGCGCCGCAGCACATGCGGCGATTGCGTAAACGCAGCTACAAAAGGGCGGCGCTACAATAAAGTTAACGCAGCTGGAAATGGGTAAGCTTGTAGAAATGCTTGGCGCGGGCCTCGATTTCGCCGCGGGTGACGTGGCGAATGCGTTCCAGGCCAAAGCGCTCGACGGCGAAGCTGCCCATCACTGAGCCATAGACCATGGCGCGGCGCATCACGGCGTCGTTCATCCGCGCAGCATGGGCCAGAGAACCCATGAAGCCGCCAGCGAAACTGTCGCCTGCGCCGGTGGGGTCGTGGACTTCCTCGAGCGGAAACGCGGGAATGGCGAAGACGCCGCCGTCGTGCACCATCATCGCGCCGTATTCGCCGCGCTTGATGACCAGCGCCTTAGGGCCGAGCTTGAAAATATGCCGCGCGGCGCGCAGCAGATTGTGTTCGTTCGAGAGCATGCGCGTCTCGGCGTCGTTGATCATGAGGATTTGCGTGTGCGCCAGGATTTCGCGCAGCTCGGCGGGAGTCTTCTCGATCCAGTAGTTCATAGTGTCGAGCGCGACCATGCGCGGCTTCCCCTTGATCTGTTCGAGCACCAGGCGTTGCAGCGTCGGATCGATATTGGCAAGAAAAACGTGCTTTGCAGAACGGAACGATTCCGGCAGCTTCGGCCGGAACGCGGCGAAGACGTTCAGCTCTGTCGCCAGCGTGACGCGCTCGTTGGGGTCGGTGCCGTAGCGCCCCGCCCAGAAAAACGTTTTGCCGGCGGCGCGCTCGAGGCCGCTGATGTCGATGCGTCGGCCGCGGAAGATGGAGGCGTCGTGCTCGGTAAAGTCCTCGCCGACCACGCCAACCAGATTGACGTGGGTGAAATAGCTCGCCGCCACGGAAAAGTACGTTGCCGCGCCGCCGAGAGTGCGTTCCACCTTGCCGAACGGTGTCTCCAGCGCATCGAACGCGACCGAACCTACCACGAGAAGCGACACGTTAGGCCTCTAAGAAGACGTCTGCTGTCATCCCGAGCGACTGGGGTGAGGGACGACGGAGCTGCTTTTTGGTAAAGACAAGGGAAACAGCAGATTCTCCGGTGGAGTCCGGTGGACTCCACCGGAGTCCTGACAACGGACCTCCTCGCCGCGCCTTCCTTTGCGCGCAAGTCCGCAGACTGGACTTGCGCTGTACGCTCGACCCGTTCTTCAGAATGACAGCTTTAGTTCTCATACGCGAAGGTTCAGGAGATGTATTTGCCGATGATGGCGGCGAGCCGGCGGCGCGTCGCGGCCGGGACGGCCGCAGGTTCGGTGACAATGGCGTGGGCCAGCGCGCGGCCGCACTTGCACTCGCGTTCGGCGGGCATTTCGCGCAGGGCGTGACGAATCACGTTGCAGGCGCTTTCGGCATTGCGGTTCAGATTGGCGATGATTTCGCCGAGCGTGACCGAGGCGTGCTCGGGATGCCAGCAATCGTAATCAGTGATCATGGCGATAGTGGCGTAGCAAAGCTCGGCTTCGCGGGCCAGTTTCGCTTCGGTGACGTTGGTCATGCCGATGACGTCGAAACGCAACTGGCGGTGCACGTGCGCTTCGGCGAGCGTGGAGAATTGTGGCCCTTCGATGCAGATGTAAGTGCCGCCGCGATGAACTTTCACGCCGGCGGCATCGCAGGCGGCGCCGAGCACAGCGCCGAGCTGCGCGCAGGTGGGCTTATCGAAGCCCACATGCGCCACGATCCCGCCGCCGAAAAATGTGGCGATGCGCAGGCGCGTGCGATCGTAAAACTGATCGGGGACGAGGAATTCGAGCGGGCGCAGATCTTCGCGCAATGAACCCACGGCGCTGACGGAGATCACGCGCGTCACGCCGGCCAGCTTCATGGCGTAGAGGTTGGCGCGGTAGTTGATTTCGGAAGGCAGCAGGCGATGGCCTCGCGCGTGACGCGCGAGGAAGGCGACGCGCTTCCCTTCGACCGTGCCGAGGACGAGCGCGTCGGAGGGTTCGCCGAATGGCGTTTTAACGCGCCATTCGCGTGCTTTCTCGAGGCCGGGCATGGAGTAGAGTCCGCTGCCGCCGAGGATGCCAATTTCCGCAGCCGCGCTTTCCTGCTTTGTACGTTTCGAGCTCTTCGTCTTTAGCTTGGACGCCATGAGATTTGGGCGGGTCAGTCTACTACAACTGGGTCGGCAATGATCTTGCCGTCCTGCTCGCGTAGCCGAGCCGCGGGAGTCTTGCCGTCGTGGCAGAAAAGAGCGAGCCATCCTTCGCGGACGATCTGCGGCAACCATTTCTTCTTGTTTTCGAGTGTGGTGAGCGGATAGGAATCGAAGCCCATGATCCACGGCAGGGACAGATGCGACGTCATGGGCACGAGATCAGAGAGAAAAATGGCCGTTTGGCCGCCGGAGGAAAGACGGACGGCCATCATGTCGTTCGTGTGGCCGGCTAGAACGATGAGCTCCACGCCCGACACGATCTCGCAGCGTTCGTCTTCCACGAGCTGCCACTGGCCGGATTGGGCTATGGGCTCGAAATTATCGGTGAGATAGCTGACGCGATCGCGCTCCGTGGCATGGCGGGCGTGTTCGAGTTCGCCGCGATGGACGAAGTAGCGTGCGTTCGGGAACGTCGGCACCGCTTGGTGGTTGACGATGCGCGTATTCCATCCGCAATGGTCGAAATGCAGATGCGTGTTCACGACGATATCGATCTGCTCCGGCTCGAGTCCGCGGGCGGCAAGCTGCGCCGGCAGTCGGGGCGCGCCTTCAAATGCATAAATGTCGCGGCGTTTGTCGTCCCATTTATCGCCCGCTCCGGTTTCCACTAGGATCCACTGCGCTGCCGTACGAATCAGCAGCGAATTCATCGTCAACGTGATGCGATTGCGCTCGTCGGGAGTCACGACGCGTTCCCACATGGGCTTCGGGATGACGCCAAACATGGCGCCGCCGTCGAGACGGAACGTGCCATCATTGAGGATATGAAATTCGATGGAGCCGAGTTTCATTGTGATTTTGAGACGGTATTTGTTGCGCCGCCCTTCGGGGCGGCATCGGTGCGTTGCGCGTGCGCCGGGCTAAAGCCCGGCGCTACATATAACCGGCCTACGCTCTCGCACCGCCGCTACAGCCCCGCGCGGGCCATCAGCTCGCGCACGGCAGTGTACGGGTTTTTCTTGCGTTCTGCGACCTCGGAAGCCAAAGACTCGAGGGCGCGCTGGCCATCGCCGCCCAGCGTGCGGGCGAGAAGCTGCGTTTCGAGCAGCACAAGCAGGCGCTGCTTCCAATATTCGCGAATCTTGGCACGCTGCTCGCCGCTTTGCTGGCGCTGCTCTCGAACTGCTTGGATGGCATCGGCGAGTTCGCCGATGCCTTTGCCCTCGGTGGCGGTCGTGCGGATCACCGGCGGCTTCCAGCCGCGTCCACCATCCTTAGAGATGGGTGCCAGCTCCAGCATGGCGTGAAGTTGCTGCTCGAGGCGTTCGGCGCCTTCGCGTTCGGCTTTGTTCAGCACGAAAATATCTGCGACCTCCATCAATCCTGCCTTCATATTCTGCACGTCGTCGCCGAGGCCGGGCACGACGAGCACGAGCGTACATTCGGCCAGGCGCACGACGTCGATTTCGTCCTGGCCGACGCCGACGGTTTCGATCAGCACGATCTGCTTGCCCGCCGAATCCAGAACCAAGGCCGCGTCGGCGGTGGCGCGCGCAAGTCCGCCAAAAAATCCGCGCGTGGCCATGGAGCGAATGAAGATGCCGGCGTCGGTGGCGTGGCCTTGCATGCGGATGCGGTCGCCGAGGACGGCGCCGCCGGTGTAGGGGCTGGTGGGGTCTACGGCGATGACGCCCACCGTCTTGCCTCGCGCGCGATAGTGAGAGGCGAGTTTATCAACGAGCGTGCTCTTGCCCGTGCCGGGCGCGCCAGTTACGCCGATCAGATAGGCGCGGCCCGTGGAGGGAAAGAGTTCGCGCAGCAAATCCTCGGCGCGCGGATCGGAATTTTCGATGGCGGTGATGGCGCGCGAAATTGCGCGCGTATCGCCCGCTCGCACCTGGTCGGCCCAGTTGGCGATGGTCTCCGGCATGGCAGAGTTGAAATTGTAACGCGCAAGCGCGCAGCTTGGGTGCTGGCCGACTGACCGGAGCCCCTTTCAGCTGTTGTGAAAGCGACCGCGTTTCCTCAACGGGTACTCAGGAGAACACGCACGATCGTGGCGTTCGCCTCCTTCATTTTCTTGCGCACTACAGTAATTCTGGTGACTATAGCCATCCGTATCGGAGGGCTCGATGCTGAAGAAAGCTCTCAACCATTGTCTTTTGCCTGTTGGCGTTGTTCGTCCTGCTTTCCCTTCTGAGCTCGAACCAAGCGGGGCGCGAGCGCCAGAAACAAGCGGCCATCGAGACGTTCGACAAAAAGCAAGTGGAGGACGCCCGTGCTATGGAGGGCGGAGTAGCAAGCAAGGAGGACCGGGGAAAACAAATTCAGCAGGACTTGGACGCCGATAAGGAGATAGCCAATCTTGGCTCGCCTGACCGCGAGGTCGTGAACCACGCCATTGTGATGATCGAGTATTACCGAGCCTGTAAAGCCATACCTGACCTGATGCATCTACTTAAGGAAAGCCCCGACGATTACATTGCGGGCCTCGCCGCCCAGGCCATTGCTACGTGCTACCAGCGGGCTACGTTTGACACCATCATTGAGGAATTCCTGCGCCGCGATGCCACGCCTGTCATGCTCGACGCCGTGGGGAAGATAAACACCACGGACCCGCGCGTTATCGAAAAGCTCAAGAAACTGATCGACGAGCCGATAAGGACGAAGACGTCCCTGTGAGGAATCGCGAATCAGCCCCACCGTAACCCGTGAGGCCAGGCCTTCGAGACCATCGCGCGAGACGTCATAGAGAGTGATCCACGTAGCCTCTTCCATCAGCGACGAGTAAGACGGTCACCCCAAGGATGCGCGCGACTTGGATTGCTGGGATCGTTGGTGGCGGAATCGCCCTCAAGAAGTTCATCATCGGCCGACGTTTTATCTTCCCTTGGCTGGTGTTCTGGTCGATCGCGGGCGGGGTCGGATATGGAAACGTCTTCTATCCATATGCGGCAAACCTTTGCGCTCTCCGAACGGGCTCTTGCGTCCCATAGAGGGACCTATCGAGTACCTCCACCGGCAAAACCCGATGCAAAAAGGCGACAGCGAACATTTTGCCGTCGGCGGACACGAATTCACCTACTGGTCGGCCAATCTTGATGGCAGCGGATTGAGAAGTTCGGCCAATTTCAGCGTGCCGTTGAGAGACGGGCTGTATGTCAGGCTCTGGTACCGCGGTGGCACTATTTGCCAGCTTGACGCTGCGACCCGCCTGAGCGGTTCCCTTACTCCATGAAGATCTCGTATTTCGCTCTAAAGTTGCGACGCGCGCAGTTTGGGCCGAAGCCCAGGGAGTGGGACGGTTACCGATAATCCCGTTGAGGTACGGCCGCTCTGCCACGAGAATTTTGCCACAGCCAGGCTTTCACGGGTGTAGCATGCTGCCGGGCAAAACGGAAATTCCGCGTGTAGCGACGGAAGTCTTGGAACTGCAACGAGAATTCCGTTTGAAAGGAGACAATTGAGATGAAGGCCTTGATCACGCTGGCTACATTGCAGACCATGGCTGTTTTCGTTACCGCCGCCGCGGCCCCGACGGGGGGCGGCGTCCCGGCGGCCGTTCACTACATCGGCCACGACAACGTTTCCGCCGTTATGGCCAAGGGCGGACAGATCGTGAACGACCCCGGACTGATCGTGCTCGCCAATCGCCGGGAAGCGGGTCAAGTGGAATACCACGAACACACCAACCACATCTTCATCATAGTCGAGGGGGAAGCCACCTTCGTGACTGGCGGGACCATGGTCGGCGCCAAGCGCACCAACCCGGATCAGATGGTGGCCACATCCATTGAAGGAGGCGAGACCCACCACCTCAGCAAAGGCGACGTCATCACGATTCCGGCCAAGACGCCGCATTGGTGGAAGGAGATTCCGACGAAGACGGTCGGCTACTATGCAGTGAACATCGAAAGCCAATAGCAGCAGCTAGTTTCGGGCCGATTTCTGACGGAATCGCTCGTAGAACTCTGACGGCAGGGGAGTCAGGCCTCTTTTCTCCGCTGGCAGCCCGCTTGGCTTTTCAGAATTGGATCTTCATGGCCATGAATCCATCGGCTACCACACCCGGACGGCGTCACTGCGGCATCTTCCACGCTTCAGCTCTTTCCGCGTGCGATACGAACGACGGACGAATCGTCGCCTTTTAGCTTAGGCCGC
>QHYS01000035.1:29466-41530 GCA_003223325.1 Acidobacteriota bacterium | reverse complement strand
ATAGATCTTCGGCGCTGGATAACACGCCGGAGTTCCCGACAAGCTTTCCTAATTCGCGGATGATGGTTTGTTGCATAGAGCCGGAAAAGAATAGCTTGATACCGCAACAACTAAGGGTTGCCCTCTCCCAATTTCTTGCAGGTGCACATTTTCACGGCACTTAGAGATTTAGGTTTCGCAAGTGCGTATTCCAAAGGATTTAATGGCTCCAGCTACCTCACGCCGAACCGCACATAACTTTAGTCTCGAGCCACTCTCTAGTCTCTGGCCGCGCTAATCAGCTTTTTTTTGGTGACGACTTTTTCTGCCCCGCCCTTGCGCCCTTAGTAGGCCAAAGGCCGCGCTGCACATTATGGGCGCGCTAACAGCCCCTCCCGCCTTCTTTTGCAAGTGCACATTCTAAAAGAGATAACTGGTCCAAACTGTAAGTCCATATTTCGAGGCATTTAGGTTCCAAACTCTTCGCAAGGGCACGTTTCAAGGTACTCAATTCCGCCGACCCCTAACAAACCCCCACCATAACATGACTAACTAACTTAACTAGAGGCGGTGGCTAGAAGTGTTCAACACCCTCACCCCCAATTTCAATCGAGTGCGAATTCGGCACGCCGACATAACGCAAAGTCGCGCCCCGCCCTAATCGCCACTACTCAAAAGCGTAAATCCATTTTACCGCAGAAGGTCAACTGATCGCACGATGGCGGCAAATCGGGGGATCGCAACCCGTAGCGCATAAAAAGTGGCCCCTGCTGAGGCTTTTTTGTGCATCAATAGATCAGGGCAGGGGAAGGTAGTTGCCGAACCGGCCCAGCCCGCACCCTGTGAACCGGCGGGGCTTTCTATGTACGGCGGCCAAGCGGGAAACCCCCAGAGACTTGGTGCGGAATAGTCCAGAACCTGCTCCTTTGGACTCTTGTACTTTAATCCGGTCACAGTGGACATTGCTCTGCTTCTCGTCGTCGCACGCTTCAGGTCGCACGCCTCAGACTGAGTCACACGGGTAAATCGTTAGCCAGAACCTTCGGAAGTAGGGTTTTGCCCGAGGATCAGGCCTCTCTGATGCACCCTACAGTGTGTCTGGAGCGTCGAATCAGTTGATGTACCGACGTGGGCATGGGTTCAATGCGAGGGGGCAGAAGATGGAGTGGATGGGCAACTACGAATGGTTTTGCGCGAATTGCCTGCGGATGGTTGACGCCTTGAGCAGACACGGCCGTTGTCCCTACTGTGACAGCAACGCCGTGGATGTGGCCTATCGATGGAACAGCTCGGCAGTAAGCCACGATGACGCTCAAGTGGGGACGATGGCACCGGGGCTCATCAACGCCCATCCGTAAGCCCAATTGCTTAAAGGTGTTGGGAGAGGCGGGCTACCAGCTCTGATTTTGGCGTCCGGAAACTTTACGCAGATCAGTAGGCGCAGCGTAGATCTTTTTCATTGTGGAATACTGAACCAGCGCGGTCTTTAACGCACGGCCGCTCGCTTCTACTTTGGAACGGACCAGATCTACTATGGCTGCGGCAAGAGTTATGAGGGCAGCCATTAGAATGGCAACGCGAGCGTGTTTTAGCATGCGGTCCCCTTGTGTATAAAAGCAACTTGCCTCTTAAAGCGACATTCGACGGGGAGGATCCGTCATTAAGCTTCCGCGATCAAGTTACGCACCGCGTATCTAACGACCTCAGCTACGGAGTGGCAATCGAGTTTTCGCATCAGATTGATGCGGTGCGTTTCTGCAGTCTTTACACTGATGCCCAAGACTGCGGCGACTTCCTTGCTACTCTTGCCCTCGGCAAGAAGTTGTACGACTTCGCGCTCGCGAGGAGTTAAAGGCGAGTCCTGATCAGGAGAATTCTCCACCTCGGCGGACTTGCCGACGTAGCGATCAAGGATAACCTGAGAAACCTTGGACGTGAAGAAGGTTTGATCGCGGCAGAGCGCATCCACTGCAGAGACTAAGTCGCTGGCTACATCTGACTTGAGGACGTAACCGCGAGCCCCGGCCTTGACCACCTGCTGAATCAACGGATTGCTGTCATGCATGGTCAACACGAGAACGCGCGTGCGAGGCGCTTTTTTAACGATCTGCCGCGTGGCTTCGAGCCCGTTCAGACAGGGCATGCCGATATCTACGATGGCCACGTCGGGACGCATATCCCTAGCCTTCTCGACCGCCTCCCGGCCGTCCGTGGCTTCGGCGATTACCTTCCAACCCGGCTGGGCTTCCAGCAATGCGCGAAGGCCCTTGCGGACCACTTCGTGATCATCGGCTAACAGGATTTGAACCGGTCGCATAGATCCCCCTAAACGGCAAGAAGTGTAGGGTCTTTCGGCTACGGCTGCCATCCGGGAATAACCCTATATTCCCCGGGTCTGACGGTGATTCCTCAAAGACGTCCGGACCACGAAAAAGCGCCGCTGCCCCAACAAACGCTGGCATAGTTCGTGCGGTTGGTGATGTTGAAAACCTCGGCGAGCAGCTGAAGATTGATTTTTTCGTGGAGACGGAACGTGTGCGACAGGCGCACATCGAGAGAAAAATAATAGGGGCCAAGTCCTGTGTTGCGGCCTGCGCCGATAGGCCGAGCGCTGATCCGAAGAGGTGAATGCCTTTGGAACTATCGCCGAATGGTCGTAATATAATTTGACAAGAGAGCCGAAAATAGCCTATCACGAGCATAAGGGATTCTCTAGGGATTCTGCGAAACAAGGATTAACTGGCGGAATGAACGACTAATTGGCGGCGGAGGAGGCAAGGACAATCATGAGTTCCATCTCTAATTTGAGTCGACGGGCACTGGTGAAATGGGGACTCGTTTCGGCAGGGCTTCCTGCAATGTCGAAGGTTCTGGCGTCGCCCGCCTTGGCGCAGGACGCTAGTTCGGAGAGCGGAAAGATCGCAGAAGTGGGAGGCAGAGCGGAAGGCGAGCTTTATCCGGGCAAGGGACTGCCGGGCGGAGGCCAACTGGAAATTCGGCTAACGGCGTCGATCTATACGAGCGATCCCGATGCGCTCGAAGTTGCGCAGCGGATGAAGCCCTACGATCTGGACTCGTGGGTGACGGAATGGAGGCGCGTGGCGGAGCGCAACGAAAAAGAGGCGAACGAGTTTGCCTCCAAGGGTTTCAAGGTAACGGCGAATGAGTATTATCTGCGCGCGGCGAATTTCTACCGCGAAGCTTCATGGCCCATGCCGGTTTCCGATGACCGCATGCTCCCCACTTACAAGAAGGCGCGGCAACTGTTTGACCGAGCATGGGAATTGCAACGCGCGCCCTTCGAACGCATTCAGGTGAAATGGGAGAACCAGCTGCTCGACGGCTATTTCCGCAAACCCGGGGGAGCCGGAGCCCAGCAGGGGAAGAAGTTCCCGGTGGTGATCGCATTCCAGGGCGCGGACACGATGGCCGAGGCTACCATCATGGGAATGGCGGGGGCATATTTGGCTCGCGGCATGGCTTATATAGCCGTGGATTTCCCCGGGCAAGGCGGCGCTCTGCGGCTAAAGGATCTGCACCTGCCGCCAGATACTGATCGCGTGGTCAAGGCGATGATCGATTACCTCGAGACTCGTCCCGATGTCGACATGAAGAAGATCGGGATGCAGGGCATCAGCATGGGAGGCTACGGAGTGCCGAGAGCGGCCAGCAACGAGGCGAGAATCGCGGCGGCATTCATGAGCAGCGGCTCCTACGACCTGGGTAAGGACCTTTTCGACTACCTGCCGTCGATCCAGGAGCGGGTGCGCTGGATTATCGGTGCGCGGGACTTGGCCGACGCCAGGAAGGTCCTCCGGGAGTACACGCTCGAAGGCCGAGCCGACAAGATTCACTGCCCGATGCTGATTGGGTATAGCAGGGATGACCGCATCATGGACCCGGCGGGAGCGCTGAAGCTTTACCAGGCCGCAGTGAACTGCAAGAGGGAAATGGTGGAAGGCACTGGCCACGCGCAGGCGGCGAATGCTGGCGGTCCGCGCGACCGCCGCGCACCAGTTTTCCCTGACTGGGCCATGAAGCAATTGGTAAGCGAGTCTTAGCCAGACTCTTTTAGCCTCAGCCAGTCCGGCGGATTCCCCGATCGCCGGAGAGTTCCGCGGACTTCACTCGGGTCCGAAGATCCGAGCTGAGTGAATCATTGCAATTGGCTCGGAGCGAAGCTACTCTGGTCCTAAGCGCAGCGAATTTCGACTGTCCCTGCGTACCATTGACGCAATTCCACCCGGCTGCCTACCATTGGGCCACTTCAGCGCAAGTGCACCAGAGCAGTACGACCTCCTCAAGATTGGGGTAAAGCGTGCAGCCGCAAGCGGCGACCAAAACAACACCGAAAGTAAAACAAAAGCGGCGCGGTATTCGCTTAAATTCGCGGGTCCCGGTGGTCATCGAGTGGCAAAAGGACGAAGCGATGCCGTCCTGCCGCGAAGAAACCTTCACGCGCGTGGTTGGCCCTTATGGTTGCCTAGTGGTCCTTCGGGCGAGTCTCGAACTTGAGCAGGCGCTGCGAATCGTCAATCTGGCGACGAGCGAATCGAATTCCGCGATAACGGTTTGGAAAGGACACGAACGGCCGGACGGCTGGGAATGGGGGATCGAACTGATTCATCCGACCATGGATTTTTGGGGGCTCGAACTGTGAACAAACAATCTCAGCAACAGGCGGATACAGGTCCGCAGCTTCAGCCAGCGGATGAGCGGCGCCGCAGCCAGAGGGTCATGATCCGTATCCCAGTGACCCTAGAGGTTACGATAGCAGGCAAAAAGACAACGCTATCCGCCAGTACTGCGTCCGTCAATGACCACGGCGCGATGCTGCTTTGCACGAGGAACTTCCCCCTGGAGACAAAATTCGACCTGATCAATGACCGTACCGCGCAGAAGCAGAGTTGCCGGGTGACGCGCGCGGCCCTTGAAAATCCGCAGGGTTATCTCATCCCAGTAGAATTCGCCGCACCCGCGCCAGGCTTCTGGCATATCTCTTTTCCGCCTCCGGGATGGAAGGGCCTGGAAAACTAGTGGAAACGGCCTCTCAACGCCCACGCGCGCAGCCTCTTCCTCTGATTTGGCGCTCCAAAATCGCGACCAAAAGATCATTTCCTCTTACGTCATTTCATCGCGTTCCTGGCCTAGCATCATATCGTCATCCATACAGGTATTAGGCAATATAAGAGCGTGTCAATTACGAACACGCTGAAGAATCCGGAACAGCCCAGCAAGATAAAGCCGCATCCAATCCAACGCCCAGAATTTCCGGCGAAAGGCAGCGATTTTCAAACCATATCCATGCACACCAAGAGGAAGTGTTCCCTGAGCGCTCTGTATTTTAGTGTGCTGCTTATCCTGCTTTGCGTTTCGCAAGCTCTGTTTGCCCAAGCGCCTTTGAAGGACCGCGTTGTACAAGCGATTGACACGTCGGAAATGAGAACAGTGAAGGGAAATGTACACCCCCTAGCACGCCCTGAATTCGATCAGGGAAGAGTCGATCCTTCCACGGCTCTGCGCGTGACCATGACTTTCAAAATGACTGCCGCGCAGCAGGAGGATCTCAATGCGTTGCTCGCCGTCCAGCAGGAGCGCGGCTCGCCTGATTATCAGCGCTGGCTTTCGCCGGAGCAATTCGGCAGCCGCTTTGGGTTGAGCCCAGGTGACATCAACAAGGTGACGGGGTGGCTGGAGAGCCAGGGATTTCTGGTCGAAAGCGTCCCGGCCAGCCGGAACATAATCACCTTCAGCGGTACGGCGCAGCAGGTGGAATCGGCACTTCGCACGGAAATGCACCACTATGTCCTCAACGGCAAGCCGCATTTCGCCAATGCCAGCGAACCTGCTGTCCCAGCGGCGCTAGCCGAGGTGGTCTCCGGTTTTCGCTCGCTGAATAATTTTCAGCTGAAGCCGCGGGTATTTAGGAAGGTAGATGCAAAGTTCACTTCCGCCGTTAGCGGAAATCATTTCATCACGCCTCCCGATTTCGCCACGATTTACGACGTCAACCGTCTGTATCAGAACGGCTTTACTGGGACAGGGCAGAGGATTGCAGTGGTAGGGCAGAGTAATATCGACATCAATGACGTCAGGGCTTTTCGCAGCAACTCCGGATTACCGGCGAATGATCCTCAGATCGTAATCGTTCCCAACGAGACCGATCCGGGGATGGTCTCGACTGACATCGACGAAGCAAACCTCGATGTGGAGTGGGCCGGAGCAATCGCGTTCAACGCGACGGTCGTCTTCATCATAGGTAATCCTAACCCACCGGGTAACGGAGTCAGCGATGCGCTGACTTATGCAATTGCTCCACCCCTCGGCGTATCCATTCCTGCGCCGGTAATCAGCACAAGCTACGGCGACTGCGAGGCGAATTTTTCAGCAGCGGAACTCAACTCACTAAAAGCGCTGATGCAGCAGGCCAATGTGGAAGGGATAACCGTTTTGGGTCCTGCTGGCGATGACGGACCGGCGGACTGCGACTTTAATTCCAACCCTAGTAGTCCGATCACGGCATCAACGCACGGCCTTGCGGTGGACCTGCCGGGAGCGCTAGAAAGTGTAACTTCGGTGGGCGGGACGGAATTCCAGGAAGGCACCGACCCAACGGGAATCTATTGGAAGCCAGCGGTTGGCACGGACGCCGTATCGTCGGCGCAGAGCTATATTCCAGAAGGCGCCTGGAATGACACCGATGTTAACGTCGGTAACGGGATGACTACCGGACTGGCGGCTGGAGGCGGCGGGTCGAGCACCGTTATACCCAAGCCTGCGTGGCAGGCAGGAAGGGGAGTACCGAACGACGGCGCACGCGATGTACCGGACGTTTCCTTCAGCGCCTCGCCGCTCCAAGATGCCTATTTGATTTGCTCGGAGAACCTCCAGAACAATCCACCCACACCAACATGCGCGTCCGGTTTCGGTTTTCGTGACGGCCCCGCTGGCAACTTGACGACAGTGGGCGGGACTTCGGTGGGGCCGCCGGCGATGGCGGGCATCGTTGCGCTGATCAATCAGGTCACGGGCCACACCACGGGTTCTGGAAACATCAACCCTGTTCTCTATCCATTGGCCGCGCATAGCCCCACGGCCTTCGATGACATTACCATCGGAAATAATATGGTTCCGTTCAGTCCGCCCTGTGTCGCATCGACCCAAATCGGCTATAACGCCTTGCCGGGATACGATTTGGCCACGGGTCTGGGATCGATCGACGCGTTCTTTCTGGTCACGAACTGGACGTCGGCCACTCCGGCGAGCACGGCTAACGCGGCTTCGTCTGTGGATTTTTCGATAGTTTTTACAACGGCCCAACTCACCGTGAAGAGCGGAACCTGCGGCAGCGGAACTTTGACCTTGACGCGGCTGAACGGCTTCGCGGGTACGCCCAGCTTCACGTGTGCTGTGCCGGCTGCGCTTGGGACGACCACTTGCGCAGTGGTGCCTGCGGTCACCGGTGCCTTTTTTGCGCCCGGAGATTACCGTGAAATTAGCTGGTGGGAAGTGGTGGGAGTTGTTTTGGCGGGTTTGGCCTTCGTTCTCGCGAGCTTCGGGCGGTCCGAGGGCAGCGACGGCCAATCGCGGGCGTGGCCGAAGCTTGCGCCAAGTTTTGTTCTTGTGACGGTGCTGGCTATCATGATCGGTTGCGGAAGTTCAAAGAGCAACGGCACGACTAATACAGTTGTGAACTATAATTTCGCGGTTCAGGTTCCCCCGACACAGATGCCATCGTCAGGGGCCATTACCGTAAATGCCGCGATCGGCGGCATCAACCACAGTGCGCAAATCACGGTGACCACGCAATAAAATAAAAGTGCCCTTTTCAAGGCGACTGGGGATCCACAATTGTTCGCATGTCGTGGAAGAGCAGATCCCTCGTCCGCCCCGCAAATGGCCCGGCACAAAGAGTAGGCGCCGGGCGGACTAGGGATGACAAAGCTTGTTAGTTCTAAAGGTCGGAGGCGTCTTACCCATACGCATCGGGCTACGCTAATGACCTATCGTTTCTGTGCGCAGAGCCGCCCGGTGCCATGGTGACCGATTCCCCAATGTCACGGAAAAGAACGTTGCGGCCCCACCGGCACCGCTCCTAAGATTCTCCTATCCCCTTCCAAATCCAAAAATCGCGCGAATTCCTTCCCCGCGCCGGAGAAGACATGACTACCCTGACCGATCGTCGCAATGAGACTCGTGTGAATGTTCGCATCCCGCTCAGATACAAGCTCATTGGCAACCAAAGCGATGCCGAACAAATGGCCGAATCGGAGAACCTGTCGCATCGCGGCGTTTTCATGTGGACGGCGTATCCGCTGAAGGTCGGCGCGCAAGTGGCGTTGAGGTTAAGGATGCCTAGCGAAATTTCCGGGATTTCGGCTTCAGAGGTACATTGCACCGCGCGCGTCATCCGCATTCAGGAGAGCGATTCGGGCGGGCTAGTCGGGGTCGGGTTGCGAATTGAACGTTATCATGCGACGGGGGAACGAGAACGCTGGGCGAGCTGACGCCGCGGAGAACGGCCGGCGCCAGGAATTTCCCGAACGCGCGCTTCAGCGTTTGCCAGCGGGAACGGTGAAAGTGACTTTTGCCGCCGATTCGTTTTCGAACTGATCGTAGACGCGCACGGAGACGGTGTGTTCGCCGGGCGCGATGCCACGCAATGTAACAGAGTACTGCTCGACGGGGGAGTCGCTGAGTCCGCCGACCGGCGGTACGATGGTCCAATCGCTGGCGTCGAGGCTATATTGCGCGCGCACGATGGAACTGGCGCTGTCACTCGCCCTGAAGCGCACCGTGACTGCAGGATCGCCCGCAGCACCCGGCGCGGGTTCTGAAGCAAGCTCAGTGATTGCCGGCGGGGTGTTATCGACGACAAAGCGCTCGCTCACGCGCTCGGCTTTCAGGGCCTCAGTGGGTGGATTCGATTTATCGTCAGACCCCACGATCTTCAGATAGTAAGCACCATCGGGCATCGAGTTGGTGTCCCACGAATAGAACTTCTGCTCGAGTTTGTCCTTCAGCAGCTTCCAATCCTTTTCGTTTTCGCCACGATAAAAGACCGAGTAAGTCAACTCATCGTCGTTGGCGTCTTCGGCGCTCCATAGAACGGCTTGATAGCGCTTTTCGGCGTAGCCTTGAGGCGGCGGCTCGAATCGGGGAGATTCGCTGCCGCGCTGGGACTGGCCGCCTTGTGAGCCTGGGGCGGCGGGTATACGTAGCTGCACGGGCGCGGATTGCGGCGGACCCGCTTGCTGACCGAAGCCGGTAACTCGCACTCCCGGGTTTTGCATAACAATGCTGCCAATTTGAGGGGCTACGTTCTTGGGCAGGTAAGCCATCTCGACCCAGGAGAGATCCGGCGGGTTGCTGCCGCCATGCAAGGTAGCCTTCCATTGCACAAAGCGCGCTGGCGGGCATTCCACTTCCTGCCCTTTGGGATCCCCATAAGGACCGGCCCAGGGACTCCAGTTTTTTCCGGGGTCCGAGGTGTTTCCAGCGCGCATGTATAGTTCGATACCGGAGCCGGCGCCGTTCTCGCCCCACCACCGGAGTCTTCCCCAACGCGAAAATATACGCGCATCGAACGGCTCGGACTCGAAGGTACCTTCGGATTCTAGTTCCGGGCCGAGCGTGAAGACCTTTCCCGGATTGGCGGTAGCCACATAGATTTTTCCATTCGATGCCCGCGCAAAGGAAGTCACCTGTTGGGATTCGGCCTTTGCCAATCGCGAAAAGACGCGGTCCCCTTCGAGCTGCATGATGGCGCCCTGATTGCCGGTGCCCAGCAATAGCTTGCCCCCAGTGGAAAGGCCCATGGCGTAGATGGAGTTCTCGCGGGACGTCCAAAGCTCTTCGGGAGAACCGTCGGGTGCGATGCGGTATACGGCCGCCGAAGAGAGAACCGGAAAAGGCGCAAATGGCGTGGCCTGCTGCGGTGTCTGAAGGCCACCGGGCGCGCCGACAGTAACCGTTATGGTCTGACTGTTCGGGGCATTCTCCTGCTCATTTTGCTGACCCGGAGGTCGAGGTGGCCCAGGGTTTTTATCGCCGATGGCAGCTACGTAGAGATTGCCTGCAGGATCCAGGACCAGAGAGGTAATCTCCTTTTTCGCTGTTTCGTAGACGACATAAGCAGTGCGCCCGGCCTCCTCGGAACTGTCTTCCTTCTTCGCGGTCGTTGGGGCAGAGGCACGTTTCCCCGATGACTGCCGCGCGGCAGGGCCTTTGCCGTTCTGCACAGGGGTAGATTCGGCGCCGATCGAAATGCGCAGTACGAGCCCGTTTGGTTCGGTGCCCGCGAAAAGGCTCCCTTTACTGTCCCGGACCAGAGTGCGGATATGAGTCTCTTCGGCGTTATAGAACAGATGCGAATTGCCACTGGGATCAACGGCGAAGATTTTCCCGGGGTCACCGGTGGCCACGAAGAGCGTACCGTCGGGCCCAAGCGCGAGGTCCCAAATGTACTTGGTTTTGGGATCAAAGAAGACAGACTTCTCTCCGGCGGGAGTGACTTTGTAGACTTTGCCATCAGGTGCAGTGGCCACGTACAAGTTGTCGCCCTTATCGAAGACCAGCGCTTGCGCGGTCATATCCTGGGATTCGAAAACGGTTGTGGAATTGCCGGAGTTATCGAACTTCACGATCTTGGCATTCGAGCCACCCGCGGCGTAGAGATTGCCATGCGAATCGAGCCGCAGAGACCAGAGGTAGGCCAAAGAGGCGTCGGCGAAGGGCGCGAATTTCGGGGCCAGAACCAGCCTCCCATCACTGCGTAGTGCAACGCCTTTGGCATCGCCCTTTTGGAACACGTCGTAATCTGATTGCCGCCAAAACCGGGTATGTTCGGCGACCGCCGACAGAGCGCACAACAGAAGGGCCAAAAGAAGAGGGACGGCCTTCCGCATCGCCAAGCGCATGCTTCGCAGTTGAACAATCAATTCAGGCATAAAATCCTTCCAAACCGCAGCCGGAAGAGGCCACGATGGTGTGCCGTGCGGCTGCTGCGGACTCGATTTACTTAATCTTGATAAACACCGACGTTGAACCAGAAATGATCTCATCCATGCGGACAGACCATTCGCCAGCCGCCGATTCGCGCAACAAAGCGGAATTGCCGGGCAGCCTTTTCTGATCGAGGACATTGATTTGCGACAGCGGCGCGTCCGGAAGCTCCTTGTCCTCTACGAGCAACGTGGGCGTGGGTTTCAGCAACGTGACGTAAAGTTGGTTGTTGCGTCGCTCGCGATTCAGCAAAGAAATCAATTGATCCAGACCTCCCAGGCGCCCTTGGGCGGCCACCAGATTGGGGATTCGATTGAGCGAATCAGCGTCGCTGACCTGCACTCTCAATGTGCTGCCGCGGGTTGCTTGCGGCGGGATGGTAATGGGAACGTCGCGAATCATGGGCGTGCCGCGATAAGGCCGCAGGAGGACTTTGATGGTCACAGGGTCGCCCGGTTGGGCTTCGCTCACTTCCGACCACGCATTCAGGATCGACGCAACGCGCCGGTCAGGAATCGCCTCCACTCGCAAACTTACCTTATCGATTTTAGGCATCTCGTAAGGGTTCGAGAAAATGCGGGTAAACGTCGTCTGCACGCTGGAGGCGACGAAGGTTCCATCCGGCACAAACTGATCGGTGGGGGCGTACATGTCTTCGAGCGAAACGGGAGAATGTCCGCTGATATCGATGTCACCGCTGAGCTTCATCGTGCTTCCTTCACCATACGCAGTGTTTTGCGTCAAACCGTTGAAGGCGATGAGGCCCATCAGAAGCGGCGTCAGTTTCGGATTCGAGAACATCTCCGAGCGAAACTGTTTCTCTCCGGCCGGAGTGACGACGGTGAGGTCAACGGGGATCATTTGTGGCGCGGGTCCGATACGTCCCATTACCGCGGTCAACCGGTCTTCGGTGAGCGTACCAATGACGCCGCCAGCATTTACAATCTTGGTGGAATTGAAGTCAGAAGCGAGCGTTGTGAGAGTACGGCCGCGCGCCAAAGTCATATTGCTTGACCCCAAACCGAACAGCGGATGGCCGCAAGCATAGACGCGATCGTCCGTAACAGCAGTCACAGTGCAG
>QHYS01000035.1:0-29423 GCA_003223325.1 Acidobacteriota bacterium | reverse complement strand
CGCTAGCCACCATTCCGTAGGGCGCCCATTCTGCGGCGTATTGACGCAATGTGGCCGGAGCAAAACCTGAGAACACCAGAGGTGTGGCGATCGGTTCGAGGTAAGCATCGCCGGAAACTCCAGCAGCCTGGGCCCATTTTGCGGGAACCGGGTATTGCGGTAATTCACCGATCGGAACCAATGAAGCAGCCCAACCGGTGACTGCAGGTGCGGCATTATCGCCGACCGTCGACCTTACGGTCAGAGTTTTGGGATTCGATGAATCGCCGGTCGGAATCGACAAGATATCCTGAATGGGAGTCACACCGGCCAGGGGCTCTTTCACGAATACACCAAACTTCAGCGAGAGCGCTCCCATAAGCTTTCCATCTACATAGACGGGACTTCCGCTCATGCCGGCTACTACGCCGGTATGTTCTGCTCTGTCTCCATGCAACTGGACGAGGATAATCGATTGCTTTGGCCCCATCAGGTTTGGCAGTATACCGATCACTTCGACATCGAAGGGCTCGATCTTGTCTCCGGCGAAGATGGTATACGCGACCCCATTCATTCCGGGTTTGACTTGGTCCAGCGGAAGAATGGCAGGCTGATCGCCGGCAGCGCGAACAGCCGGCGCAGCGAGAGATCCCAGCATAAGAGCGCCGACAAAAAAGAGCAGATGCCGAAATAAGTCTTTAGGAGCCGACGATTTCAAGCACGTAGAAGGCATATGTTCACCCAAGCAGACCACGGGGTCTGACGGTCGAGGTTTTCTATCAAGCAAGACACTAATCATACGCGTCATCGCTGAGGGAATCAATCGGGCGCTGCCAAACTTTGCCAAACTTGCCAAACTCATTGAGCCCAAACCTTGCCCAACGAGGATTCGAAGGGATAGACGTGGACCATCCAGCCGAAAATCACTGGGTAGAAGCGCCCCCCAGCTTCCTGGCATTCCTCTTCGGTCGAGATAGAGCCCGTTAAGCCGAACCTTGTCCAATCGGCATGGGGGGCTTGGCCGCGTTTTGGCATACACAGATTAGTATGCTGATGCCAGCGCGCCACGCCGAGAGGGATGCGCTCGTCCAGTTCCTCGAGACTGACACTTCTGGGAGCAGTGTACATGGCACCGATCAATTCGTATCCATCCTTCGTCTTTCTGTAGAGGAGCGATGTCGGCCGGGCCGGGTCGAAGGTGAAGCCTTCCAGATATCCATTCCAGTAGTTTGTGAAGTGATACTGAGCCTGCCGGAGGTTGGGCGCGAAAATGTGGAAGCCATCGGCAAGGGCAACGCGATAGTCCCTGTATCTTTCGATGGCTTGAGCCAAAGTGGCGGCAATTTCATTGGCACGGCTGCGGTCCTCCGCCGTCGCCGAGCGAACCGGTGTCATGCGCATATGGGCACTGTCCATGTGGTGGCTGTGCGTCATCGATTGCATCGCACCAGCTTGAGCATGGTTACCAGCATCATCTTCCATATGCATGCCGGGCATACTGCCGTCGTGCTGGTGCTGATGGGTGGGATCTTCGCCTCGATTGTTCTCTTTATCGGGCTGTGGATTGGTCTGCGCAGCATCCTTAAGGGTCGATTGTGCTTGCAATTGTCGGACCGCCGAGGTCCCGCCAAAGAACAGTGAGGCCGAGACCACAATCGTTAGACCGAAGCGCAGTTCCATGGTTACTTTGTAATACGAATGCTGTTTAGTTGCGAGAAGTTTCCTACAAGCTGCTAATTTGCGAGGCACCTGGGCCATTTCGAGTTGTCGGCCGCTCACGTTCCTGCCGCCCGCTCGCGCTTTGAAGACGGCCATCGAGCTCTTGGAAAGTGTGTTCGGGCAGCATGTTAGAATTGCGTCGTGGCCACAAAAAGCGTCGATCCTGCCCGTTCAATCTCCGGAGTTATTGAGCTTCCGGGAGATAAGTCCATCTCACACCGTTATGCGATTCTGGCGGCTCTAGCACGGGGGCGAAGCGAAATCAGCCATTATTCAGCGGCGGCGGATTGCCAAAGCACGCTTGATTGTCTTGAGCGGTTGAGCGTCGGCGTGGAGCGGACCGACCGAAACGGCAACGCAGAGGTTGTGATTACAGGGGCGGGCGTTGACGGGCTCCGCGCCGCTCGGCGTTCGCTGGATGCAGGGAATTCGGGCACGACGATGCGGCTCCTGACCGGGGTTTTGGCGGGCCAACATTTCAATTCGATCCTGACAGGAGATTCATCGCTGAGACGGCGTCCCATGCGCCGGGTCATCGAGCCATTGGAGCGCATGGGAGCACGCATTCAGGCTCGCCACGCCAACTTTGCACCGCTCGAAATCAGAGGTTCGGCCCTGCAGCCCATCCAATACACGCTGCAGGTTCCCAGCGCCCAAGTAAAGTCCGCAGTGTTACTTGCGGGGCTTTTCGCGGAAGGCGAGACATCGGTTCAAGAGCCGGTTCGCACCAGGGACCACACCGAAGTGGCGCTGCGGGAGTTTGGCGCCGATGTTCGCCGAGCCGGCACTATAGTAAGTGTCTCAGGACGACCGCGCCTCGAGGCCCGGCAGGTTAGGATTCCGGGCGACCTCTCTTCGGCGGTATTTTTTCTCGGAGCGGCGCTTATACTTCCCGGTTCTAGTCTTCTCCTTCACAACGTTGGCTTGAACCCGACTCGATCCGCGGTACTCGACGTGCTAAGCGGGTGGGGGGCACCGGTAGGTATCGCGGCTTTGCGAGGAGAATCGGGCGAAATGATCGGAGATGTGTCCATACGTCACGCCGATCTATCGGGCGGCGCCCTCTCGGGCGAACTCATCGCCCAGCTCATTGATGAATTGCCCATGCTCGCCGCGCTCGGCCCTTACACCGCACAAGGCGTAGAGGTCCGCGATTCCGCTGAGTTGAGAGTCAAAGAGAGCGACCGGATCGCGGTTCTCGCGGATAACCTGCGGCGCATGGGCGCTGAAGTTGAGGAGCGCTTTGACGGCCTGCGGATAGAAGGACGAGCCCGAGGGCGTTTGCAAGGCGCGGAGATCGATCCGCGGGGAGACCATCGCATGGCCATGGCTTTTGCCATAGCTGCCTTGGGAGCTCAAGGTCGATCCATTATCCGTGATAGCGACTGCGTGGCCATCTCCTATCCGGGTTTCTTTGAGATTCTCGAGGGCACAATCGTACGTTAATCGCAAATTGCGTTCGAATGAAACACCAGTTAGCCGTGGCTTTCCGCGGAGCACTGACAGAGATTTCAGGGGCGTTCAGGGGCGCGGTTTCCTTGACACCTCATTGCGCTACGGTTAGTCTCGCCAACGGATGCGCGGCTTTCTTCGCAAACTTCTCCTAGCGGCTTTAGCTTTAGGAACGCTGGCCGCGCTTGCTTATCTTTCCCGCCGCAAGATTCACCTAGGCGACTTTACCTGGAGCCGTTTCATCCACGCAGCTGGCCAAACCAACGTCTGGCTTTTGCTGCTATCGGTTCTCGCCGTTTATGGCGCTTATGCGCTGCGATCACTCCGTTGGCAGCGGCTCTCACGCTATTTAGGTACGACCCGCTTTTTGGACGTGTACAACGCTACCGTGATGGGCTTCGCCTCCATATTCATTCTCGGCCGAGCAGCCGAACCGATCCGACCGTTGTTGCTGGCGCGCAAGAGTCATCAGCCCGTGGCCAGCATGTTCGGTGTTTGGGTGCTCGAGCGGATCACAGATTTCGGAGCTGCCGTGGCCTTGGCGGCTCTGAGCCTGCTGGTGTTCGCGGAGAAGCTCGCCGATGCGGGCTTGAACACCGATTGGGTGGCTAACGCTCGCGCCGGCGGCTGGCTGTTACTGGGTATGCTGGCGGCCGTCGTGATCGTGATGTTCTACTTCCGACTGCACGGTGCGGGAGCCCTAGAACGGCGCCTCCATTACTGGCACCAAGCGGGAGGCCTGAAGGGCTGGCTGGCTGGGATCATTGCAGGTTTTAGCCAAGGACTGCAGGCGATTCGCACGCCCTCGGATTTATTGATTGCAGTCGTTTACACGACGGCCCATTGGGGATTGGTGACGCTGGCGTACCTGTGGACCGCGCGCGCCTTCGCGAGTGCCTTCGTTCAATCAGACGTGACTTTTCCGGGGGCGATGCTGCTATTAGCCGTCACGATGGTGGGCTCGGTATTGCAATTGCCAGGCGTTGGAGGCGGCGCTCAAGTGGCCAGCTTCATAGCGCTGACCACAATTTTCGGAGTCGAGCAGGAGCCGGCGGCGGCGATTGCCATTGTGCTGTGGCTGATCACATTTGCCGCATCAACCCTGGTCGGAGTTCCACTCTTGATCCATGAGGGATTGTCCATGGGTGAACTGCGCAATCTCGCCCGATCGGAGAGAACGGCCGAGCATGCCGGGAAGGACGTTTCGTTAACCCGTGTGGCCGGCGGCAGTTCCGGAGGGGAATCAGGCGAGAGGGGGTAGCGCCGGTTGAAGTGCCCATTCTGCTCGTTTAGCGACGACAAAGTGATCGATTCTCGCGAGGGTCGCACCGGCGATCTGATCCGCCGTCGCCGGGAATGCCTCAAATGCGGACGCCGCTTCACGACGTACGAACGAATTGATGAGATTCCCTACATGGTCATCAAGAAGGACGGCCGACGGGAACGATTTGATCGGCAGAAGATCCTGCAGGGATTGCTAAAGTCCTGTGAAAAGCGCCCCGTGCCTACTACGAGGCTCGAGGCGCTGGTCGACGAGGTCGAGCGATTCGTTCACGATGCACCGGAGCGTGAGCGTACGACCAGCGAGATTGGCGAGTTGCTCATGGCCCGTTTGAAGAGATTAGATAAGGTGGCATACGTGCGCTTTGCCTCCGTTTATCTGGACTTCAAGGACGTGCGGGAGTTTATGACCGAATTGAAGGGCTTGCTTCGGGAACGATCACGAAAATAGGCTGCGGTAGTTCGGGGCGTCCGGCGACTTCCAAACGCCGGCAGTGAAAGTTTTGATTTGCGTGAATCCGAGGCTCGCGTACAAGCCCACGGCGCGGTGATTGGCGGCGGTGACCGTCAAGGAAAGCGCATTAAAACGCTGCGCTCGCAACGATTGAATGGTGGCCTGGATCAAGCGCCTCCCCAATCCCTGCCGCTGATAACCAGGCATCACACAGATCTGCGTGGTATGACCAACGCCAGGCGCCACCGCAGAGGTCAGCACGGCACCGACCAGTTCATGGCTGTGCGGCGCACGCAAAACAAAGGAGGCGTGCTCCTGGAATTGCCCACAGCCCGGTAGCATGATGATGTTCTTGAGAAATTTCAGAGCCCCTTCTTCACTGCGATATTGATCATTGATCTCGCCGTCCATGTGGTCCGCGTACGCCAGCTGGATCAGCCGCGCGCAATGGGTGAAGTAGCGATCATTCCACTCTTCAAGCCGCAGTCCCGAAAACTCATTTGAATTCGGCGAGCCCCCGTTTGTCCCGCAATTGAGCGCGACGCGGTTCAGATCAAGCAGCATGAATTGCCGTGGATAAAGTTGGAAGCCATGCTTCGCGAGCGCCCCGTCAAACTCACAGCCGAAAGGAACCAACTGAGCTTCGATGCGCCCGATGTAAGGAAGCGCCCGGAGCGTCTCGAGCGTGCTGGTCAGAAGCTTGTTTGCCAAAGGCATCTGGGGAAAACGAGGCGAGACGTACAGGCCGCCCAGCAATCCTTTGTGTTCCTCGATAACATAAAAGGCATAACCAGCGGCTTCACCGCCTTCCAGAGCAGCACAACCCGCGAGTGACCTCGCCTCCACGAACTTTTTTATCAAGTCTAGCGAGGAACGATAATCCCAGCGTAACTCTTCTCTCCATCGCTGCGCTTCTTCAGTCAGCAGCGGCTCGATTTGACGCGAACTCAGTTGGCGTAAGTCCACGATGGTCATGAGACTCTCAATTTCCCGCGGGTGTCCCTCGATGCCGATTGCCTTATGATAGCGCCGCCCGGGTCTCCCGTCGCTGAAAACTGTCTGTTGGAACACGTCCCGCCTTATCGCGCACTTTCTAGCAAGTTCACTGTGTTAACATGCGCCAGCCCGACGGCTCAAGGCGGACATGGGTCTTCTTTCGGAATTTCGCTATCCAACGCGCTGGTACTCCAAATCGATCGCGGCACTTCTGGCTCTAAGTTTCTTCACTTTCGTGGCGGCGGCCATCATATCGGGTTTCTTGGTGTACAACATTATTACGTTGCGAAGCGGCAGCCAGCCCATCGACTTAGCGAATTTTCCGGGTCATCCAGAGCAGATTTCTTATTCAGTTGAAAGCGCAGGAACGCGTGAAGGTTGGTTCTTCCCGGGCCTGAAGTCGGCGCCGACAATTCTCCTGTGTCCCGGCTACGGGGAGGGCCGCGAGGAATTACTGCCTTTGGCAACGGCTCTTCAAGAGCAGGGGTACAACGTGACTCTCGTGCAATTTACCGGCGATGGCCCCACGGGGGTTAAAACGACGCTCGGCTATCGTGAAGCTCAGGAGCTGCGTGCCGCCCTATCTGCCCTGGCGCAGCGCACCGATGTGGACAAGTCCAGATTCGGTTTGTGGGGCACCGACATGGGCAGTTATGCAGCCTTGTCTTTAGCGGAATCCGATCCTCGGGTTCGAGGGATTGCGCTTGAATCGGTATACAATCGACCGCAGGAGATGCTGCGCGTCCTCGTGAACCGTTACGGCATCGGCTCGTTCCCGCTCTTGCCTAGCTTTGCGGGAAAGGCCTTCGAGTGGCTGAATCACAGCGACGCTGAGGTGCCTCCGCTGGCGCAACGGCTTTCACGCCTGGCGGGAGTACCCAAGTTATTCATAGAGGCGTCTGACAATCCTGATCTGGCCAAGATTACTTCCCAACTTTTCCTCGCGGCACCCGATCCGAAAGAAGAGGCTAGACTAGTGCGTGGGAACTATGCCGGGATGCTCGACGAGGAGAAACGCACCTACGAAAATCGCATTGCTTCTTTCTTCCTTTCGAACCTGCCGAGATAGCTCGCGAAGCAAATCCCTTCGCGATGAGCATTCCAAAGGACGCACTCGCGATTCGCCGTTCAGGACAGCAGGATTAAGCGCTGATCTGGCCAGCTTTCGATGCTGGCGTATCAGCCGGCGCGTCGCGCATAATGGCGCCTGATGCGCGAGCGTCTCGAGTATGCCTCCGCTTGGCTCTTGCTCAAATTCCTGGGGTATTTACCTCGCACGATGGCTCGAGCCAGCGGCGTGCTCGTTGCCAGTTGTCTTTTCTCCTTTCGGCCCCCGCTTCGAAGAGCCGCAGAATTCAATCTGCGGCTGGCTTTCCCCGAATTGCCGGTCACCGCGCGCCGTGACATTTTGAAGGGCATGGTGCGCAACCTGGGCTGGATGGCGGCAGAATTCGCACGCTTGCCGCGCTACACGCGCGGGAACATTGAAAAAGCAATCATTCTCGATGGGTTCGAAAACTTCGCGGCAGCGGAGCGGCGGGGCAAAGGGGTCCTCTTCTTGACAGGCCACATGGGTGCTTGGGAGCTCGAGCCATTCGCGCACGCGCTTTATAGCAGTCCGATTTACTTCCTGGTACGGCCTATCGACAATCCCCGTGTCGATGCGCTCGTGAACCGTTACCGCTGCGCGTCCGGGAACCGGCCAGTCAAGAAAAACGAGTCTGCACGCGTCATTCTTCGAATTCTTCACGAGGGAGGCGTCATCGGAGTTCTGGCGGACCAGAACACGGTTCCGGCCGAAGCTGTTTTCGCAGACTTCTTCGGCATTCCCGCCGCCACGACCAGCGGAATTGCGCGGCTGGCACGACGCACTGGAGCGGCGGTAGTTCCTGCTTATAACTACTGGGATCCCCGAATAGGCAAGTACCGCTTGCGTTATGAGCCGGCGCTCGAGCTCACTGCCACCGAGGACGAGCAGAGCGATATCTTTAATTATTCGGCGCGTTTCAATCAGGTAATCGAAGACTATGTGCGGCGCTTTCCGGATCAATGGATGTGGGTACATCGGCGCTGGAAAACCCGCCCTGCGCATGAATCGCCAATCTATCCCGACGAGCAGCGTGAGTATGCTAAGCAAGAATGAATATCCCGGTTAAGGAGATCGGTGAACATGGCGAATCGAACAGCCGGAGATCTGGCGGATTTTCTGGGGTGCCCCCTTCAAGGTGACAGGGCCGTGACGTTGAAAGGGGTAGCCAGTCCTGAGGCCGCTCAAGCGGACGACTTAGTTTACGTCGATTCCCGCCGTCATCTGGAGCGCCTGGTTCGATCCAATGCGCGTTGCGTTATCACTTCATCCGACCTCGCCATGTCCGGCAAAACTATGATCGTCGCGGCGCAGCCGAAACTCGCCTTTGCACGTGCCGCGGCCTGGCTTGCTCCTCCCTTTCCAATCGCCTCTGGAGTGCACCCAACGGCCGTTATCGCGGAATCCGCACATCTGGATCGCGGCACTTTGGTAGGTCCTTTTGCAGTCATCGAGGAGGAAGTTGAAATTGGCGAGGAGACGCAGATAGGAGCTTTTTGCTTTGTCGGACGAGGAACTCGGCTCGGCCGGGCTTGCCGGCTATACCCTCGCGTGACGCTCTACGCGGGCGTCAGGATGGGCAGCAACGTTATCGTACATTCGGGAGCAGTTCTGGGTTGCGATGGGTTTGGCTACGTGACAGACCAGGGCAAACATTGGAAGTTTCCGCAAGCTGGCACTCTGGAGATCGCCGACGATGTGGAAATCGGCGCCAATGCCACGATTGCCCGTGGTTCGCTGGGCATCACGCGACTCGCGACCCAAGTAAAACTGGATAACCTCGTACACCTGGCACACAACGTCCAGGTCGGCGAGCGGACGCTGGTGGCGGCACAGACTGGAATTGCCGGAAGCTCTCTTATTGGGAGCGATGTAATCATCGGAGGCCAGGTGGGCATCGCCGATCACTGCCAGTTAGAAGCTGGATGTATTGCCGGTGCTCAAGCGGGCATTCCAAGCGGAAAAATAATTCGTCGCGGACAGACCGTGTGGGGCACGCCGGCGCGCCCCGTTCAGCGGTTCAAAGAACAGTACGGATGGTTTACGCGCTTGCCGGGGTTGGCCGAGCGTGTGCGCAAGTTGGAGGAGCAAACACCGGAACATTGATGTTTTCTCTGCTGCTCTGAAAATAGGGCTAAGTTATTTCTTTTCAGTGGAACCTATTCACGCATCGGGTCTGTTTTCATGCTTGGTGGTGCGCCAACGGTGCATGAAGTCTGTCATGAAAATAGGGTTCGGCGGCCAGCCGGTGTGGCTGAGGCTCCCGTCATGCTGCTTTCTGCTCCAATGTCACTGTCGTTCCAAGCGATGAACTAGATTTCGCGTGAGGTAGTGTTTATTGAGCTCGTCCAGGTAGAACAGGTAGAGATCTCCAAGTTAAGTTCGTTACACACCTGGTGGGAAAACATGTGATAGATGGCGACTAGGATTTGTCGGCCACCGCCACCACTACCCACGCCGAGCTTTGAGACGGAAGTTGTCCCTTAGCTCGCGCTGCTCCCTCCTCTCGACTATGCGAGCTACAAGGTTCTGACTTTTCCCTTGGTGGGGTTGACTCCCGCTGAATGCACCTGCCTTTCCCTGGACATACCCTGATGCACATCGAGTCCCCAACCACGTTCAATCAGAGTCTGCATGATGCCTCCTAGCGGAGGCGATTGCTGCGCCGCAGGTCTGGTGCAGACACTGTCATACGCCCATCGCGTTTCCGGGTGCGGCAAATGGTGGTACTTTACCGGCGCGGGTTCGGCGGGATCTATTTCCTCACATAGAATTCCGACCTTCAAGCAATCGCCAACCAGGGGGACTTGTAGCACAGACTCACCAGTCTCCTCGCAAGGCTGGCCGCTGAACCCTATTTTCATGCTCGGTGGTGCGCCGAAAGCTCATGAAGTCTTTTCGATAACTCAGGGGGGCCATTCAGGCTATTATTCTTCATTGTTGACCGGCAACTCAATGGTGCCTGATAATGTGCGTTGTTGCGAGGGGTGGTCAGGTCAAGGGGACAGAACGGATGGTCGCTTGCCATCCGTAACAAGCGTCCAACCGTTAATAAGCTCGACCATGGGTTTCAAAGCCGCTAAGTAGTTCTTGCTGCAGCAATTTGGTTGATGCATGCATCTGAGGGGAAATGGCATCCAGCACCAGAATCGGCGTTGAGGCTGCCACCGGCCAGCCGCAGATTGCTGCGACTCGCTCTTTCACTGACGAACTGACTGAAGCTATCGGGCGGGGCGTGAAACATCTGCTTTCTCTGCAAGCCTCCAAGGGTTACTGGCTGGGGGAGCTCGAAGCCGATACGACTCTTGAATCAGACTACATTTTCTATCTGCACATCGTCGATAAAGCAGATCCCCAGCGCGTAAGCAAGCTCGCCAATTATATCCGCCAACGTCAATTGCCTGACGGTGGATGGAACATTTACTTCAGCGGCCCGTCCGAGCTCAACGCTACGGTCAAAGCTTACTTTGCTCTGAAGCTCGCCGGAGACCGCCCCGATCAAGCGCATATGGTGCGAGCTCGCGCTCGTGTGCTGCAGCTAGGCGGCCTCGAAGCGACGAACTCCTACACGCGCTTCTATCTTGCTCTGGTTGGCGCTGTCGTTTGGGAAATGGTACCCGCGATTCCCCCGGAGCTGATGCTGCTTCCATCGTGGTTTGCGATCAATATCTACGAAATGTCCTCCTGGACGCGCGGAATTGTTATCCCGTTGGCTATTCTTTACGCCCACAAGCCCGAGTGGAAGTTGCGCGAGCCGGTGTGCGTCGACGAACTCTTCCGCGACTCCAGGGTCCGGGCTGCATGTGCCTGGGGCGACCATTTTTTTTCTTGGCGGAATTTCTTTCTGGCGCTCGATCGTGCCTTGAAGCTCTACGAACGCGTGCCTTGGAAGCCGCTGCGACAACGTGCATTGCGGCAGGCACAACGCTGGCTGCTGGAGCATCTCGAGCGCAGCGATGGCTTGGGGGCCATCTATCCCGCGATGATGAACGCGGTCTTTGCGCTCGTAGCGCTGGGGTATTCTCCCGACGATCCCCTGACCGCCAGGGAGATCGACCAACTCGCCCGATATGAAATCGAAGATGGAGAGACCCTGCGGTTGCAGCCGTGCATCTCGCCCGTTTGGGACACGGCGATTGCCATGGTCGCTCTGGAAGAAGCCGGGCTGGCAGCTGATCACCCTGCGCTGATAAGGGCCGCCGAATGGCTGCTCGAGAATCAGGTTCTCGGTTCGGGCGACTGGCAAGTGAAGAATCGTAAGGCGCGGCCAGGCGGATGGGTTTTTGAGTTCCGTAACGACTTCTATCCGGATGTGGACGACACCGCCTTTGTATTGATGGCCCTGCAACGTGTCGATTACCCAGACCGGCGGCGACTTACCGCTGCGGCTCGCTGCGGGGTGGATTGGCTCCTCTCCATGCAAAACCGCGATGGCGGCTGGGGCGCTTTTGATCACAATAATGATCGCCGCCTTCTCACAGAAATTCCGTTTGCGGATCACAATGCGATGATTGATCCGTCGTCTGCGGACGTGACGGCACGGGTGCTCGAGTGTCTCGGAAGGAACGGTTGGTCCGCCACGCACCCAGTGTTGAAACGGGGGGTAGCTTATTTAACGCGAGAGCAGTGCCCGGATGGCTCGTGGTACGGACGATGGGGCGTGAACTACGTCTACGGCACGAGTGGTGTCTTACGCGCGCTCGAAACGATTGCCCTCAGTGCTCGAGATTATTGCCAGCGTGCTGTGGCATGGCTTCGGGCGGTGCAGAATGACGATGGCGGTTTTGGGGAATCGATCGCTTCCTATTACGATCCAAAATTGAAAGGCCGGGGTGCCAGCACACCATCCCAAACTGCCTGGGGCTTGATTGGCCTCTTAGCCGCAGCCGACCGAGACGATCCGGCCGTGACGCAGGCCGTGCGTCATCTGCTTGAACAGCAGAACCCCGATGGTTCCTGGGATGAACAGCAGTTTACGGGAACCGGTTTTCCCGGGGTCTTTTATTTGAAGTATCACCTTTATCGGAACTATTTCCCGTTGTACGCACTCTCGCGGTACCGCAACTTGCTCCAGGAGACGAAGGAGTTTCACGCTTTCGAGATTCGCCCGGAGAAAGAACATCTCCGAGGCGCCACGCGAGGCAATGGATGAGATACCCGTTGAAGATGACCGCGAATCTGGCGCGATACATTGCCAGCAAGCGCCTGCGCGGGACCGCAAAGTTCCCCATGGTGCTGATGCTCGAACCGCTGCATGCCTGCAATCTGACTTGCACGGGCTGCGGCCGAATCCGGGAATACAAGTCGACGATCACCGAGATGCTGAGCGTCGAGCAGTGCCTCGCCGCAGCGGACGATTGCAGTGCGCCGGTCGTTTCAATTTGCGGCGGCGAACCGATGATCTACCCGGAAATCGGCCGGCTGAGCAGCGAGATTCTGGCGCGGGGAAGACACATCATTCTTTGCACCAACGGAATGTTCATCCGCAAGCGCCTGCATGAGTTCCGGCCAACGACGAGTTTTTTTTGGAATGTACACCTGGACGGTATGGAGCGGACGCACGATCTCTGTGTGGAGCGCGACGGCGTCTTTCGTGAAGCCATCGCAGGCATCAAAGCGGCCAAGGCGGCAGGCTTCCTGGTTTGTTCGAATACGACCATTTACAAAGAGACGGACCTCGACGAAATCGCTGAGCTCTACGAGTACCTCGACACCCTAGGAGTCGACGGCTACATGCTCTCCCCGGCCTACAGTTACGCAGCCGTCGTGACCAAAGATATTTTTATGTCGCGAGAAGATGTGCGCGAGAAGTTTCGCAAGGCGCTGGCCCTACTCGATAAATATAACCTCATGGTTTCGCCGATCTATCTTGACTTCCTGCGCGGTGAACGGGAACTCGACTGCACGGCCTGGGGAACGCCGACGTTCAATCCTCGCGGCTGGAAGGGCCCGTGTTACCTGATTACCGATGATCACTATGGCTCGTACCAGGAACTGATTGAAAAGACGCCTTGGGAGAAGTACGGCCCTGGAAATGATCCACGCTGCGCGGATTGCATGATGCACGTCGGATTTGAACCTTCGCCCATCCTGGGCGCAAAGCGCCAACTCGGCGACACCTGGAAAATGCTGAAGTGGCAGTTTTCCGGCCGTATGGGCGGGAATCGAAAAAATGCAAATTCCACGAGCGGCGATGGCTGCGACCATGGAGACGGAGCGCCAATGCCCCCGCCGCAGGATTTGGTCTCTTCTGATGGAAGATTGCGGGTCTTATGACGGCGTTAGTCACAGGCGCGGCTGGTTTTGTGGGTAACCACGTCGTGCGGCTGCTCGCGGAACGTGGAGAGCGGATCCGCGTGCTGCTCCGGCCGACAAGTCAGACGACACTGCTCGAAGGGTTGGCGGTGGAGCGGGTTTCCGGCGATCTGCGTGATCGAGCTTCCCTGGACAAAGCTCTGGATGGAGTCCGTACCGTTTATCATGTGGCTGCCGATTACCGTTTGTGGGCGCGCGACCCGCGCGAGATTTATGAATCAAACGTTCAGGGGACCAGAAACCTGCTGGAGGCCGCACGGCGCGCCAAGGTAGATAGGTTCGTTTATACAAGTACGGTGGGAACCGTGGCGGTTCCGCGCGGCGGCGGGCCACCTGATGAGAGTATCGTTACTTCGCTCGATGAGATGATCGGCGCTTACAAGCGTTCGAAATGGCTCGCCGAGCAGGAGGCGCGGAAAGCGGCCGAAGCAGGATTGCCAGTCGTTATCGTGAATCCCACGACGCCGGTCGGGCCTGGTGATGCCAAGCCGACGCCGACCGGCCGGATCATTATCGATTTTTTGAATGGGCGCATGCCTGCCTACGTCGACACGGGTTTGAATTTTGTGCCGGTCGAAGATGCCGCCGCGGGCCACCTTTTGGCCGCTGGGCGCGGGCGCATAGGCGAACGCTACATTCTTGGTGGCGAAAACCTGACGCTGAAGCAGGCCCTGGAGATTCTTTCGCAGGTATCGGGCCGACCCGCGCCGCGCGTACGGGTTCCGCACATTTTAGCTCTTGCGGCGGGCTATGCGGACGCGGCCCTATCTCGACTGATGCGGCGCGAACCGCAGATTCCGCTCGAGGGCGTGCGGATGGCACGGCACAGCATGTTCGTCAATTCGGAAAGAGCACGGGCCGAACTGGGATTCTCGCCCGGTCCGGTCACCGCCGCGTTCGAACGGGCGGTACGTTGGTACGAATCGAACGGGTATGTGCGGATCCCGCGTCGCAATCGTATGGCTGCTGCGCGAGCGGCTTGAGGAAATTGAAACCCGGCCCTGGGAAGTTGCAGTACAAGGATGAAGATCCTGGTAACGTTCGCGGTAGCAAGCGAATTCGCAGCGTGGCGCCGGCAGCATGATTTCCGGCAGGTCGCGCACGAGCCATTCGCTCTATATCTCTCGGAGATTGCCGGCAACACAGTCCGGGCGCTGCTGACTGGCATGGGCACGGCGTCCGCGACTGAAGCCACGCGCTGGGCGCTTGCGTCACCGGCTGATATCTGTATTTCGAGCGGGTTTGCGGGCGCGTTGAACGCGGAATTGGGTGTGGGTGCGGTTCTCGCAGGGCGCGTCGTGTTGCGGGCCGAGCGGGAACTCGCCGTGGCGAGTGATCATCAGCTTCTTGCCGTCGCCCAAGATGCGGGAGCACGGCAAGTCGATCGATTTCTTACCTCCGAGCATCTGATTGCCAATGCCGCCCAGAAGACGGCGTTGGCCGGTGAAGCAGATGCTGTGGAGATGGAAAGTTTCGTGATCCTGGCAGAAGCGGCTCGCCATGGCGTGCGCGCGGCAGTGATACGTTCCGTGAGTGACACGGCCTCGTGCTCTCTGCCTTATGATTTCGATCAAGCGCGCGATGCACGCGGGCAAATCAGGATGGGTGCTCTCCTTAGACAAGTGATCCGACAGCCGCAGCGCTTGCCGGCGCTGCTGCGGTTCGCGCGCGACTGTAGGTTCGCGGCCCGGGAACTGGCTGATTTTCTGGATCACTATCTCCGGTTGCTCAGCGCCCGCCTCGACCTTTCGCAATCGGAGATGGTGGCCGCGACATGACCATGGCTCCCAACCTCATCACAGACACCGAACATTGCGTTACGCTAACTGGGAAGATGCGTGCAGGAGTGTATCGCGGCCCGGGGCGCGTGGCGACCGAGTACGTTCCTGTTCCAACCATCGCCGAGGGCGAAGTCCTGATTCGGGTGGCCGCCTGCGGCATATGCGGAACGGATCTGAAGAAGATACAACATGGTTTCATCGCTCCTCCGCAGATATTCGGACACGAGGTCGCCGGCACGATTGCCGCCGTCGGCCGCGGGGTTCACCATTGGAAGGAAGGCGACCGCGTTGTCAGTTTTCATCACGTTCCCTGCGGTGCTTGCTTCTTCTGTGACAGGCGGCTCTTCTCGCAATGCCTGGCTTACAAGAAAGTGGGGCTCACGGCAGGTTTCGAGCCTAATGGAGGAGGCTTTGCGGAATATGTGCGGGCGATGCCGTGGATCGTCGAGTTAGGAATGATAGAGATTCCGGACGATGTAAGCTTCGAAGAAGCGACATTCGTCGAGCCGGTAAACACGTGTCTGAAAGCAGTGGAGAAGGCGCGTGTGGAGGCCGGTGAAACCGTCGTGGTTATAGGCCAGGGGCCCATCGGTCTGCTCTTGATGTTGCTGGCACAGCGGGCCGGCGCTTGCGTGTTCACCACCGACCCGATGCCAGAGCGGCGGGCCGTGAGCGAACGCTTGGGTGCGGAGGCGACCTTTGATCCTCTGGCTTGTTCACTTGCGGAGGAAGTTCGGAAACGTACGGTCGGCCGGGGAGCTGACGCGGTGCTGGTCGCGGTTCCCTTGCCGTCAGCGGTGCCCGAGGCGCTCGCCGCCACGCGGCCCGGCGGCCGTGTGCTGCTCTTTGCCCAGAATGATCCGCACATGAAGGTCGAATTTCCCGCCGCCGAAATTGGAGTAGAAGAGAAGGAGATCCTCGGGAGTTACAGCGCCGCTTTGGATCGCCAGAACGAATCGGCGAACCTGGTCTTTTCGCGGGCGCTGCCCGTATCAACGCTCATCACACATCGTTTTTCTCTGGAAGAATTCGGCTCGGCATTGGCGCTTGCCGCACGGCCGAACAACTCCTTAAAAATTCTGGTAATCCCTTAAATATGGCCTTCACCAGTCTTGTCTGCTGAACGGAATCGTAATTCATGGAAACTCTGACACAGCCACTGACGGAAACCAAAGCAAGCGGGCATATGACCGCCGCGGTGCTCTACGGCAGCGAAGATCTGAAGATCGAGAAGATCGACATTCCGGCTCTGGCGCCCGACGAAGCGCTGGTGCGGGTGAAAGTAGCGCTCACATGCGGCACCGATCTCAAGGTTTGGAAGCGCGGTTATCATGCCCGGATGATCACCCCGCCGGCGGTGTTTGGACACGAACTCGCCGGTGTGGTGGAGCAGGTTGGCTCCCAGGTTCCTGAGAATCTAGCGGTTGGCTCGCGGGTTATGCCGGCAAATTCCGCGCCCTGCGGCGTATGTTTTTTTTGTCGCAAGGAGCGCAGCAATCTTTGCGAGGATTTGCTCTTCAATAACGGCGCGTATGCCCAATACATTCGCATCCCCGGTCGTATTGTGCGCAAGAATATGTTGGAGATTCCGCCGCACGTCTCCTATATGGACGCGGCAATGGCTGAGCCGCTCGCGTGCGTTCTGCGGGGGATCCACGAAACCGGGGTGCAGCCCGGTGAGACCACAGTGTTGATCGGTTGCGGGCCGATCGGTTTGAAATTTATTCGCATGCTTTCGTGCCGGGGCGTGAACGTCATTGCACTGGGCAAGCGGTCGGGGCAGTTGAAGGCGGCAGAGCGCATGGGAGCGCGGGCTGCCTTTGATGTCAGCACGCTTTCTGATCCCATCAGCATGGTGCGTCGGCTCACGGAAGGTGGCCGCGGCGCCGATTCAGTCATTGAGGCGGTAGGTTCGCCGCGCACCTGGGACTGGGCCGTACAGATGGTCCGGTGCGGCGGGACGGTCAATCTTTTCGGGGGCTGCCCGCAGGGCGCGCGGGTCGAGCTCGATCCTACGGCGCTACACTATTCTGAGATCACCATCAAGTCGACCTTTCATCACACGCCACGCTTTATTCGCGAGGCAATGGAAGCCATCGCCCGGGGCGAAATTCGGGCCCGGGACTTCGTCAACGCAGAAATTCCGTTGCGAGAACTTCCTTCGATGTTCCGACACATGAAGCATCGAAATGGCGAAATGAAAGTAGCGGTGATCCCCTAGCGGGTAGACGCCCCGCTGCGCATTCATCGAGTTATGCGCTCACCTGAAATCGAGATTGCGGGGCCGTTGCCGCCGGCAGGTTGCCCGGTGACGGAGGCGGAGCGTTACACACGTTGGCTGGCGACCCACCACTACGAAAATTTCCATGTCGTATCCTGGATGTTGCCGAGGCGCTTGCGCCAACATTTCTACAATGTTTACGCCTATTGCCGCTGGGCGGACGATCTTGGGGACGAAGTGGGAGACGCCGCGCATGCATTGGAACTACTCGACTGGTGGGGAACCGAGTTAACGCTCTGCTATGAAGGTCAGCCCTGCCATCCCGTTTTCGTGGCGCTGGCACAAACCATTCGTGAGTTCGACATTCCTGCGCAACCCTTCCTCGATCTGCTGACCGCCTTCCGACAGGACCAGACCGTACATCGCTACGACACCTGGGAGGGCTTGCTCGGCTACTGCCGTTGTTCGGCAAACCCGGTCGGCAGATTGGTGCTTTATTTATTCGGTTACAGCGACGCAGAACGGCGGCGCCTATCCGATGCCACTTGCACAGCCTTGCAGCTCGCCAATTTCTGGCAGGATGTTTCTCGAGATTTGGATAAGGGGCGAATTTATATTCCGGTTGAGGCACTACAACGCCACGGACTGGAAGTGAGAGACATCGAATCTCGGGTTTTTGACCAGCGTCACGCGGCGCTGATGCGCGAGTTAATTGCGCGCACGCGGGAACTCTTTGCCCAAGGATGGCCGCTGGCTGCCAGTGTAGACCGGCGTTTGAGCGTGGACATCGAGCTTTTCAGCCGGGGTGGTTTGGCGATTCTGGATGCCATCGAGTCGATGGGCTTCAACACCCTAGCGAAACGCCCCGCAGTTAGTGGACCCCGGCGCCTTGTCCTACTTGGCCGTGCGCTGGCGAGCAGAATCCTTCCGGCAGGGCGTGCGCGCAAAAGTTTAAAGACGGTAACGGACGGTACCGGCTCAGCCAACGCTGTAGTGCGCGAAAAGGATAGGCCTGCGATCGATCGCTCTTACGAGCGGTGCCGCAGCGTGGCCCGAAACGCCGCCAGCAATTTTTACTACGCGTTTTATATGCTTCCGCGGCCGAAGAGCGACGCTCTTTGCGCCATCTACGCCTTTATGCGCCTGGTTGATGACGTTTCTGATGCGCCACAGCGTTCCGCGAGTCAGCTGAGCGAAACTGCTCTGAAACGAGCCGCGCTGAGCCGCTGGCGCGTGCTGCTGGACGAATGCCTGGCAGGTAATACGGGTGGGCACGCAATCCTTCCGGCCTTCGCCGACGCAATCAAACGTTATCGGATTCCTTCTCGGTTTTTCCATGATTTGATTTCCGGCGCAGAAATGGATCTGCTAGAAACGCGTTACGCGACGTTCGAGGCTCTGCAGGAATACTGCTATCGTGTGGCGGGTACGGTGGGGCTCACTTGCTTGCATGTTTTTGGCTTTCAAGACCCGCACGCACTGGAACTGGCAGAGCGTCTTGGGATTGCTTTCCAGCTTACGAATATTCTCCGCGACGTCCGCCCCGACCTTGCGCTCGGCCGCGTGTATATCCCTGCCGAGGACCTCGCGCGTTTCGGATGCAACGTGGGAGAGCTGGAGCACGGCGCAGTAACTCCGCCGATCCGGGAACTGCTTCGATTCGAAGCGGAACGAGCGCGGCGGTTTTATCGCGAAGGAGTTCGGCTCATTGGCAAGGTCGATGCGGACAGCAGAGCGGCTCTGTGGGCCCTGGCGCGCATCTACGGCAGTTTGCTGGACCGTATCGAGGAGCGCGACTTCGATGTGTTTTCCGCGCGAGTGCGGCTAAACGCTTCGGAGAAGGCACGCATCCTCTTGCGTGCTCGGGTGGGCTGGTGGTCGGAGGCGGATGTCCTCGAAGAGCGTTATCGTAATCGGCGCCGGCCTGGCGGGACTCTCCTCGGGCGTCGCGCTAGCTGAAGCCGGAATGCGGGTCAAATTATTTGAGCAGCGCCCCTTTTTGGGGGGCCGAGCGTCTTCCTACAGCCTGCCGGATGGCGAAGAGATTGATAATTGCCAGCACGTCACGCTGGGTTGCTGCACGAACCTTGAAGACTTTTATCGGCGGGTGGGCGCGCTGGAGAAAATCGCCCGTTATGGACGTCTCGTTTTCGTAGACTCCAAGGGCCATCGCGCGGCGATGGAAGCTTCGGCCTTGCCACCTCCATTTCACCTCGCGCCCTCCTTAGCGTTCTATCCCTCCCTTAGTTGGCCGGAACGGCGCCGGATTGGCGAAGCGATGCTCTCGATCGCGCGGCGTGGCGGGCGCAACAATGACGATGACGCTGTCGGGTGCACCATGCTCGATTGGCTGCGCGCGCAGGGGCAAAACGAAAGAGCCATCTCGAGGTTCTGGTCCGTTGTGCTGGTCAGCGCGTTGAACGAGGAGCTTGTACGCACGGAAGCGCGTTACGCCCTGGACGTTTTCTGGAAGGCATTTCTTTCCGCCCGGTCAGGATACATCTTGGGTATTCCGCGTGTTCCTTTGGGGGAGCTCTATGAAGGCTGTCGCGCGGCTATCGAGCAGCGGGCCGGGGAGGTGCTATGCCGGGCAGCCGTGCGTGGTTTGAAAGAGAACGATGAAAGAATCACAAGCGTGTGCATGGATGGCGGCCGCCAGTACAGCGCGGATTTCTACATTCTCGCCGTGCCCCATGAGGTTGCGCTCAAGCTCTTGCCTGAGCGCATTGTGGCAAGTGAAACGCAGTTCCGCCAGATTCGGAACCTGCAAGTATCGCCGATCACCAGTGTGCATTTCTGGTTCGACCGAGAGGTCATGGCGGATCCATTCGTGACGCTGCTCGACCGTGCCACCCAATGGATCTTCAATAAATCGCGCTTGAGTGAAGGCCGGGGCGATGGGCGATACCTACAATCGGTGATCAGCGCCTCGTATGGGCTCATGCGGCGCTCGCGCCAGGAAATCATCAATCTGTGCCTCGGTGAACTGCAACAGGTTCTGCCCGAGGCAAGAAAGGCGCGGCTCGTCAAGGCAATAGTAGTAAAAGAGACTGCCGCGACATTTTCGCCGCAGCCCGGCTCCGATCGCTGGCGGCCGTCACAGCGTACACCTCTGCCCAATTTGTTTCTTGCTGGAGACTGGACAGCAACAGGTTGGCCAGCTACGATGGAGGGCGCCGTCCGCAGCGGGTATTTGGCCGCGGAAGCTGTACTTTCCTTCTGCGGTGAACCGAAGCGTCTGCTGAAACCCGATCTGCCGGCTGAGGGTTTGGCACGACATTGGGTTCGGGCCACGAGACGGAACTGAAACCGGAAAGCTCTTTTACTCATCTAAACATCGCGGCCAGTGGCGAGTGCTCGTGAACTTCCTACCGCCTGTTGTGTCGGCCGAGACAGCAATCGTTTGAGACGGTAGAGGAATTTTCTCCACGTAAGGATTGGAATTTAACCGGGGCTTGTTCTTGAGCAACGTCTCTCCGGTTTACCTGTTGCAAGTTGGCATTACGAGTTATCATCAAAACATCCCCAAGGAGGTATCTTTTGGAGCGGAAGTATAGCCAAAGGGGCTACATGGAGTCCGACGCCCCGAAAAAGAAAGAGAAGCGCCCACAGGAACATCGCGCGCGGCAGGAGCGGATCGGGCCGCGGACCCCGCGAATGGTGGGGACGATCACGCGTGCGCGTTGCTCAAATTGCGGCGCCGTTCTGCAACCCGGGTTTGACCCCAAAGGGACTTGCCCGCGTTGTGGTTTCGAGCTTCATTGCTGCAAGCAGTGCGCGTACTTTGACACTGCGGCGCAGTTTGAGTGCACCCGGCCGGTACCTGAGCGCATTGCCAAGAAAGACGCTCGAAACGACTGCACCTTCTACGCGTTCCGCACGACGATCGAGAAGGATACGGCCCCCACTGCGGCAACCGTTTCGCCAGCATCCCCGGCGGGAGGTTTTGCCTCGATCCGGCCCAATGACGCTCGCAAGGCGTTTGACGACCTGTTCAAGAAATAGCTCGCCATCTTGCGTTGCACTGTGCGCCAATCTGGCACTGCTCGCCATTCCTTTTCCGGGGTTGCAGACTGAGAACGCAATCCCGGCGGCGAACAGGTCCCGCGAGCAATCGCTGATTCACCTATCTGGTTGCGGGGGCGGGTTGCGTTCACTCACCGAGCCGGACGCTTCTAACGTAGCAGCTCTGTCGACCTGCATTGAATTGGGGTTGAAATGACATGCCGGAGTGTTATTCTGAGTTTAGCCTTGCGTCTCAGATCTGATCTGCGATCGCATCCCCTTTTATTCCTTCTAAGCAGGTGCCCGCATGAAAATCAGCATCAGCTATCGGCATATCGAATCACCGCACGCAATTAAATCGGCATTGGATCGTCACGTCGCCAAAATCAGAAAGCTGCTGAAGTCCTATGAGCCGGATCTCGTACAACTCCATGGGGGATTTGAGAAGCAGCCCCACCGGGCCGAATACATCTTTTCCGCGAACCTCTCGTTGCCCACCGGCACCTTACACGCCAACGGAGAGGGTTCGGATGCGGCCACAAGCGCGCGAAAAGCTTTTGTCGAGCTCGAGACGCAGATCAAAAAGCATCAGTCTCGGCTGCGTAAAGACTACGAATGGAAGCGCAAGCGCGGGAAAGCCGAGCAAGCCCTCGCCTAAAGACTTCGTGCCGCCACGACTTTAGCGCACCTCGCTATTTGTCGAGCGTGGAGAGGTCGAAAGCATCATGTTCCGCGGTGGAGACGTGCACGCCGGTACCCGAGGATTGGACGTCGCCGCCGACCACGTAGAAACGATTGCCGATGATTCCACCGGCCAGGCCGTGCCGCGACACGGGCAATGATGGTATTGTCGTCCAAGCGTTGCGTGCCGGATCATAGGCCTCGACAGCGCGGAATGTGGCCATCATCTGCGGGTCTTGAAATTCGCCTCCCGCGACAAATATGCGACTATTGTAAACACCTGCTGCCAGGGCGCTCCGGGCGGTAGGCATACGAGCGCGCGGTGACCCCCACGTATTCGTCGCCGGATCGTATTCCTCGACTACGGAGACATCCGTAGAAAGTCCAATGAACGCTGCTCCTACGCGCCCACCGATCACATAGATCTTCCCGTTAACGACTCCAATTGCGGCGTGGTTCCGAGGAGTCGGCATCGGGGGCCGTTCGCGCCAGGTGTTCGTGGCCGGGTCGTATTCTTCCACCGTTCCCAGGCAAACTTGCGCGTGCTGCTGGTCGATGGATACTTGATTTGAACCGGGAGGCGTGCTGGCGCCCCCGATCACATAGATTTTGTCGTTGACTACGGCGGCGAGCGGCGAGCCGCGCTTGGTTGGAAGCGGCGCCAGGGCTTTCCAGGTGTCGTTCGCCGGATCGTATTCCCAAGAATTATTGATGGGAACCCATGCCGCTGGGCCGCTCTGCGGCGCAACGAATCCGCCAAACGCGTAAATCTTGCCGTGATATTCGGTGAGGGCAACGTGATGAGCTGGCAAAGCCATCGGTTTTTTCTTGGTCCAATGGTCGGTCGCGGGATCGTATTCGTAGACGAGACCGATCGGCGTCCAGATGGGTGCGGACACCAAGCCCGCAAAAACGTAAAGCTTGCCGCCCGCGGCCACGCCGAGTATTTCCTCGTTCGGCTCCGGAAATGGCGCCAGTTGGACCCATTTCCCCTGTGCGAACGCGGCTGGAGCGGTCGCAATTAGGAGCAGAGCCAACCTGATTACGCGCAGTCGTCGGGAACCCCAATCCATTGCAAGATGCATTATCTCAGTCTCCTTCTCGCTGATGATTTCCCGAGTATTGCGAATCCAAGAACGGAAACCTGGGTATGGCTACGTCAATATACACAATATGCCGGCTAGCCGGAACATCTCTCCGCTTGCGCGGCGGTCGGAGTACACGATTGAATGCGTGAGCGGCACGCCCAGGCCTGTCGGGTGCGGGCCAGCATATGCCCGATTCGCGATTTTCGCTATGTTAAGATAACGCTAACACAAACGATCTCTCGATCAGACCTATGGGAGGCCTCATGAAAGAAGTCAGCATCGGAATTATCGGAACAGGCTGGTGCGGCGGCATACGTGCCGAAGCCTGTTCCGCGAGCCCCTTTGTTCGCGAATTGCACATCGCCGAAATCCGCGAAGACCGTCTGAAAGAAGTGGCGGGGAAGACCAAACCGGTCACCGCCACCACGGACTATCATCGCCTACTGGAGAATCCGTCAATTGACGCGATCATGATTTCGGCCACGCCGGAGACTACGCATTATCCCATGGCGAAGGAGAGCCTCCAGGCCGGCAAACATGTGCTTCTCGAAAAGCCAATTGCACTCGAGCTTTCCGAGGCTGACGATTTGATTAGCCTCGCGCGCTCCAAGCAATTGCTGTTCACGATTGGGTATTCCCAGCGATTTAATCCGAAGTTCGCTTACGTAAAACGATCGATCGATGATGGTACGATCGGTCAGCCCGTAAGCGCACTTGTCAGCCGGCACATCACCCGGAATCTGGGAAAGAAAATTGGGGGGCGCATCAAGCTCTCGCCCGCAGCGATGGAGGCTACGCACGACATCGATTTCGTGCTTTGGTGCTTTGCGCCCCGGAAGCCAATTCGCGTTTACGCACAGGAAGTAAGCAAAATCATGCAGCCCACCCACAATGTTCCGGATTGCGCCTGGATCATGGTGACGCTCGATGACGGCTGTGTATTTACTATCGGCGCCGGATGGGTGCTTCCGCCGGCTTATCCCAATTTCGCCTCTACCTGGATCGAACTGGTCGGCACCGAAGGCGCGATCATGGTGGACGACACGCATCGTGACGTCACTCTCAACACCATGAAGCGAAGCATCGAATTTCCAATCTCGACAATGCCTGGGGAAAAGGTCGGGCACGTCTATGCGGGCCCGATGGAAGCGGAGACAATTCATTTTCTAGAATGCGTGGCCATGGGGCGGCAGCCGCTGGTAACTCCCGAGCATGCCAGAATGGTGATGCAGGTGTACCAAGCAGCCGACCAGTCTGCGGAAGAGGGCCGGCCCGTAGACATCGTGGTCGAGGGAGTTCCCGCAGCCGTCGCACGCTGAACCGGCTACCGATCTTCATCCGTGCTAGCACGGAGCCAATTTGCGTGCTGATAGCACTCCCGTCGCTGAGTATGCCGGTGTAGCCGCCGAGGCTGCCAAAGCCACAAAAACACGCTGGGTGGTCCTGTTTCTGATCAGCCTGATGTACTTGATCTGTTACATGGACCGCAGCAATATCTCGGTCGCGCAGCCGGAAATCGCTAAGCAATTTGGTCTGAGCAAGAGCTCTATGGGCCTCGTCCTCGCCGCCTTTACGTGGGCCTATGCGCTAGGACAGGTTCCCGCCGGCTGGTTTGGTGACCGCTTTGGTCCCAAGCGCGTGCTCACGGTCATCATGACGCTGTGGTCCGCCACCGCCGTGATGACCGGCGCGGCCCTCGGCTTCGGTTCTCTCTTCGGCGCTCGCTTCGTCCTAGGACTTAGCGAGGCCGGCGCCTTTCCCGTCGCCAGCCGTGGCATGCAACTCTGGTTTCCGCGCGTCGAACGCGGCCGCATCCAGGGCACGACGCATTTCTTCAGCCGCTTTGCCGTTGCCATCACCCCATTTATTGCTGGCAGCATTCTGCTCGTTTTCGGCTGGCGCGCGATTTTTTACATCTTCGGCTCGCTAGGGATTGTGTGGGCGATTGCCTTCAGCCTTTTCTACCGCAACCTTCCCGAGGACCACAAGGGCGTCAATCGCGCGGAGCTGGCCCGCATCCGTGGCGTCACCCCGGATGGAAACATCAAGCCGCCTGCCATCAACCAACTCGCGACTCCTTGGAAACGCATCCTCCTCTCGCCCAACATGTGGTTCATCTCTCTTGGCTATTTCTGCTTCTTCTTTGGAACGAACTTCTACCTCACCTGGTATCCCACTTATCTGCGAGAGCATCTCCACATGTCCATTCGTTCACTGGGCATTTGGGGATCGGTCCCTCTTTTTGCAGGGATGGCCGGAGACGTAATTGGCGGCTCGCTCTCCGATCTCATCTTCAAAACCACCGGGAACGCCAAGCTGGCTCGCCGTGTCGTTGCCGCTCCTGGCTTTATTCTCGCAAGCGCGTTCGTAATTCCCGCCGCGTTGACCACGAACACCTTCCGCTCGATTCTTTGTCTGGCCGTGTCTTTCTTCTTTCTCGAATGGGTGATAGGCCCGGCCTGGGCCGTGCCTATGGATGTGGGTGGTCAGTTTAGCGGCACGGTTACGGGCGTGATGAACATGGTCGGCGCCCTTGGCGGAGCGTCCACCGCAGTCGTGTATGGAAGCCTATTCAACGGCGGTTTGTGGGTTGCGCCATTCCTCGTGAGTGCGGCAGTAATGCTGCTGGGCGCGCTGATCTGGATATTTTTGATTAACCCCGAAAAATCGGTTGTGGACGGCGGAATCGTGAAGTCCGAGACCTCAAGCCCGACGGTCTGAAAGTCAAATCCTCAAGAGCTCCGCCGCGTTCTCGCCCAGGATCATTTTTTGTTTGGCGCTGGTCAAGTTGATCTGCTCGAGGAATTGTACCGGCCGCTCGTAGCCCATATCGAAACAGTAGTCGCTGCCAAGCAGTATGCGCTCCGCGCCAACTTCTTGAATCAGGAATCCCATAACAGGCTTTGAGTGGACGATGGTGTCGTAGGTGAAGCGCTGCATATACGCGCTGGGCGGCTGTGGTAGATGCAGCTGTTTGATCTCTCTGCGGACCTGCGCGCCGTGGTCCACTCGTCCGATCAGCATGGGCAGCGTGCCGCCGCCGTGCGGAAGGCAAATCTGCAGTTTCGGGTGGCGATCCAGCACGCCGCCAAAAATCAGATGGCAGCCAGCGATGGCGGCATCGAATGGATTACCTAATAGGTTCGAGAGGTAGAAGGGTTTTGTCCGCTCTCCTCCGACGGTCTGCAATGGATGTAGGAACACAGGCAGATTCAGCTGCTCGATTTTCGCAAGAATCGGCTCGAAGAGCGGATCATCCAGATCGTGATTGTCAACGTTTGTACCCATGTAGACACCGCGCATGCCGGGCAGCTTGGCGGCGCGATTGAGTTCGTCTATGGCGCGATCGGGATCAAGCATCGGCAGAATCATCAGCGCAACAAAGCGACTCGGATAGGCTCTGTAGGCATCGCTCGCCGCATCGTTCCACGTTCTGGCGAGCTTCAGCGAGAAATCGCCATCGGCCCAGTTGACCATCGGCGTGGTCAGAGAGAGCGCTTGCATCAAGACGCCCTGCTCGTCCATATCCGCGATCCGCTGCTTTAGATCAATGATCTTGGTGGGCAACGGCCCAATACTCCCTGCGGGCGCGCTTAAATAGAAGCCTTCGGCGGTCATGCGATAGTCGGCTTTGAAGCGCTTGCCTTCCTCGGCGATCAGGTCGAGAAAACTCTGCGGATAATAATGTGCATGGATATCGATTGAGCGCACTCCGGCCGTACTGAGGGCCAGCTTGGTTCGCTCGTCGCTCGATTTGCTCCCTGTTTGATTTTGCGCAACCTCATTTTGAGCAAGAAGTTCGCCTGGCGTCCCAACCACTATCGCCGCCGCGGCAGTGAGTCCCGCCTGTAGGATTTGCCTGCGCGATACGTCAACGGCGCAGCCACATTTTCTGCGTATTCTCATCGTCTCCCCCTGATTTGCGTCGGCCGATCTTATGGGCTTTATAGCGCATTTCCACCCATAGAGAAATCGTCGACGAGGAATCTCACATGGATTCGTCAATCGGCTACGCGTATACTGTTTCCCGCTTTGGCCGCGCTCTCAAACTAAAGGACACGGCACAGTTGTTCAAAATTGGCACAATCGCGCTCTTGTTTCTCGTGGCATTGAGCCAATCGCAAGCGCCGCAACCCTCGGCCGCCAATCAGGAATCAGCTCTCATCGACGATCTGGTCTACGCAAATCGGATTCTCTACGACCAGGGCATGCTAGACGGCTTCGGCCACGTGAGCGTCCGCGACGGCAAAAACCCGGCGCACTTTTTGTTGTCTCGCAGTATGGCGCCGGGACTGGTCACCACAAAGGACATTCTCGAGTACGACCTTCAGGGCGCGCCGATCGATAGTGGCGGTCGCGCGGCTTATCTGGAAAGGTTCATTCACGCGGCAATTTATCGGGCGCGCCCAGACGTTAAAGGTGTCGTGCACAGCCACTCGCCTTCCTTGATTGCCTTCAGTGTTACCGGCACCAGCCTGCGGCCCGTCTACCACCTGAGTTCCTTTCTCGGCGCGGGAACGCCCATTTTCGATATTCGCGACGCCGCCGGAATCACGGACATGTTGATTCGCGACAACCATCTCGGCGATTCCTTGGCCAAAGTGCTCGGGGATAGGCCTGTGGCGCTGATGCGCGGACACGGCTCCGTCGTCGTCGGCAACTCCATTCAGCAAGCCGTCTATCGTGTGATCTATACGGAAATCAATGCGCGATTGCAGATGGACGCAGTCCGTATCGGTTCGATTACCTTCCTCTCTCCGGAAGAAGCCACCAAGTCTGCCGCGATGCTCGATGCCCAGGTTCCGCGCGCCTGGGAACTCTGGAAATCGCGCATTGGCAAGATCGAGTAGCCTTACGATCGCATTCAGTCTAAACGCAGTGCCCCTCATAATTTTTGGGTTCGGGTAGGCCCACTCCAACTGAGCCTGTCCACTAATTCTCTTTCGTATAGAATAATGTTGTGAGCCGCAGGGGCGTAGCTCAGTGGCAGAGCAGCGGCCTTTTAAGCCGTTGGTCGTGGGTTCGACCCCCACCGCCCCTACCACCCTTAATCCCCATTCCTTCAGGCGTTTGAGAGGATCGACGATCCCTGAGGAAAAATCGGGTTTGCACCAATAATGTGCAAGTTGTGCGGGATTTGTGCGGGTTGCCCCTCGTCAAAAATCAGAACGCCCCATGAAAGCACATCACCCATGTTTAGAGAAGCTGTTGATTCAGTTTCTATTTCGTTTTGAAACTTCTGTTTCAGAGTCATCGGACCACAGCCGCGACGCAATCAAGGCCCCCAGGTAGAAATCTTCGTCACCAAGACTTGCCAGCGGTCAATCTAGCGGCTATCTACGCCGCGCGATCGTACCGGGATGCAGACTGCCGAGTCGCGCACGAACAGTGATGTGACCTGAGGCCAATGAACGGATTCTTCCAGTCGGTGTGTCCTTCTCGAGTCCAAGATGGGTGCGATCCTCCTCGTAGTAATGAATATAATCAAAAAGCAGCCGCCTTAAATTGGGTCTCGTTCAAAGCGATGACGTGATCCAGCAGGTCTCGGCGGCAGCTCTGGACCCAGCGCTCTGCAATCCCGTTCTGCCACGGACTTCGGAAAGAGGTCCGGATCGGACGCAGTGCCAGAGACCGAATCATGGCAGGAACCTCAACACCATATTTCGCGTCGCGATCAAAGATCAAGAACTTTGCGGTGGGCTGATATGGAAAGGCTTCTCGTAATTGTTGGACGATCCACAGACTCGTCGGGTGGCACGTAACATTGAGGTGCAGAATCTGGCGACGGTCATGGCTGATGATGAAAAAACAGTAGAGAACCCTGAACGTCACGGTGGGCACAGTGAAGAAATCCATCGCGGCAATCGCTTCTCGGTAATCCCGCAGGAACGCGAGCCATTGCTTTGCAGGTTCGGGATTTCTCGGGGCCCGCCGCATCCAACGGGAAACCGTTCTTTCGCAAACATCGAACCCTAACATCCTCAGCTCGCCATGAATTCGCGGCGCACCCCAGGTTGGGTTCTCGGTGACCATCCGGAAGATCAGATCGCGCACTTCCTTTGAAATTCTCTTTCTGCCGATCACCCGCTGGGCTCTTGAGAGAGCGCGCCAATAAAGCACGAATGCTGATTTGTGCCATCGCACAACAGTATCCGGGCTCACGACGATGAGAGCCTGTTTCCATCCGGACCAGAACTTTCGCGCCAACACCCAGAAAACCCTGTCGAATATTGTCAGCCTCGGTCTGGGACGTCTTCGCTTCAATGCCGCGAGTTGTTGACGAAGGGCGAGGTTTTCGAGCAGCAGCGTGCGACGAGCCCGAAAAAGGCGAAGAATTACGCCTATGAGTAGGCCGATAGCGTCG
>QHYS01000279.1 GCA_003223325.1 Acidobacteriota bacterium | reverse complement strand
TTCCTTCAGAAGTTTTCTGGTTACCCAGCCCATAATTAATCCAACGATGATCCAAGATAGAAAGTACATACATCCTCTCTTTAGCGAATGCTCGCGTATCTGTCAGGCTCTTCGCTTCTGACACTTTTCCCACGACGGTTCTTCATCCGGCGCAATTCGCGGTCTGCCATCCGAAGCAGGAGTCGCTCCCCCCAACAAGTGAACAGCGCCGCTGCGGTGGTGTCGGCCAACATACGAAATTTCGCGTCGCTTACCCGGAGGGACTTATCTCGTAGCGGCACTTTCTCCGTCAGTCCTCTAGTTTTCGTAAACATTGGAACTCTCGCGTGTTCTTCTAGCTTTCCCATTCACCGGAGAAGTGAGGGGGCGGACCCCGCCCCCACCGAGCGAAAATACCTACCGGCTTAGGCCGTTACAGCATGGAGCGGGCCTCGTCTTCGCTGGTCCCGCGACTGGTTCGTCGCCCCAGCTCTTTTTCGGCCCTAACCCAGTCTTCGACATCTTTTCTGTGTTCGCCGCCGCGTTGAACATACAGCTCATGAGCTCGGCGAGCCGCCCCCTCCATATACGAAATGTGGATTACTTGCCGTTTGCTGAGACGCTGATCTTTATCTGCTTCGGCTTAGACTCCTCACGCTTCGCCATATGCAGGGTCAAGACCCCATTGCGATATTCGGCCCGGATGCTCTCGGAGCTGACCGTATTCGGCAGGGAGAAGCTCCGCGTGAATGAACCATAAGCGCGTTCAATTCGGAGGTAATTGTCCTCGTTGACGTCCTTGCTGAACTTCCGCTCTCCGCGGATGGTCAAGGTATTGTTTTCCACGCGTACATCAATGTCCTTCTCTTGAAGATCGGGCAGGTCGGCCTTTACGACCAACTCGTTCTCGGTTTCGTATATATCCACTGGCGGCGCCCAGGTTGCCAGATCGGCATGACCTGGGCGGTCACGCGTGAAGTTGTCCTCGAACAGACGATTGACCGGGCCTTGTAAAAAAGATGACCAAGCTCGTGGCTGGTCCCAACGTGTCATGGTGTTCATGGCAACCTCCTTGGTTGTCTTGGCCAAGGGCGATTTCAGATAACCCACGATAGTTTAGATTACCTTGTGGCTCCCTCAGTTACTTAACCATAATAAGTGAATTAACTTTAAATGTCAAGTAAAATGTGGACATATATTATACTTATTAAGCAGAAATAGTTAAGTGCAGCCGAGGCGCCCCAGGAGTTCCACTTCAAGCGCGGGCGGGACGATGCCAACGTGGCGCCAACTCATTTGGGAATAGCCGGAACGACACGAGACCAGCAGTGCCTATTCCGGTTTGGTTGTAGCGAGCAGCCCCTCCTCCGGGCCGGGTAAAGTTGGCGGGCTAGCCGATCACGAGGCCGGTGCATCCGCGCCGCCCATTAGGCGCGGCTCCGGCCTCGTTTTCAGCTGGTGTTCAGCAGGAGGGTGGCCCACGGAATGGGTGCAGGGAGCGTGGCTACTTCACGAAGCATGACCTCCACGAGGTGGCGTATGGTATCAGTTGGATCCTTAGGCCTCGACTGCGCCCCAGCCGGCGATAGATGAACAGCTGCAGAAGATTGAAAGCGAGCGTCCACAAAAATCAGGATGGCACTCAGAGCATTCTGATCGTGCCGAAAGACGTGCGAGAGGTTCCAATACTGGGTCCATTGGTAAAAGATGGTGTTTGCGATGTGCCAACGCGCCCGAATGATCCGTAACGCCAATTGGCGACTGACCTGGCGTGCACGCTCGCCAATGACGGCGAAGCACCAAGTGGTGGGCTTCTCTTGGTTCGCCTTAGTGACCACCGCGCGGATGGCACGAACTTTTCCTTTGTAGCTATCGAGCGTCTCGATCTCGTCGACATCCCAAAACTGCACCTGCTCTTTGCGCTCCTCATCCGCGCAGCTCTGGCAGGGTCCCTCCATCTCCCAGAGTTTGAGTGCTTCTTTGAGCGGCTCGTTGTTTTCCTTCTTGAGCACGAAGAAGCCGCCGTAGCCGTAATGGGTCAGCTGGGTCATCACCGGCCCGTTGGCATAGAGGGCATCGCCGACGATGGCGTCGAGGAAGCCTCCCTAGGTCTCGTGCAAGGAATCGATCAGGCGCCGCCCGGCGGTCAGTTCCCCTTCATGGCCTTCCTGCTCGGGATCGATATCGCGCAGGGCTTCCTCATTGAGCACCGGTTCGATTCCCGGCACGACATCAATCACCGGTCCGAGCAGCAGGGCCACTACATAGCGGTGGTAATACTGCTCCACTTCTTCGTTTGCACCGCCGGCACCTTTCACTTTAACCTTTCGCACCAAGCAATGAGAGCAATGCCGCTGGTAGGAGGAAAACGGTTCCCACCCGTCGATGGCCACACAGCGCAGCGGTCCGTAACCGTCGCGAAAAGCTTTGTTGCGCTCGGCTTTAAGGAGGACGTCTTCGATGGCGTTGCCAAGGCCCTGCAGTTCGAGTTTGTCCAGAACATTGGCCACCACCTCGGCACTGAAGGCCTTCACCTCCGGCGTGGGCTGCCGGCCAATCAGCTTCTGGAAATCACTCCGTTTCAAATCGCCTTCCAGGGCGTTCAGGCTGGGGATGCGTAGCACGGCGGTGTGAAACAGGCTGTTGACCACATCGAAGGTGGGAATTTTCGGTGACCGCCGCGTATCCACCAGGCGGGCTAATAAATCGGGCAAGCCAAAGACATTCGAAACATACTTTTCAAACTGGTGCAGTTTGCCGCGCGCATGATCGATCCACTCGGGCAGCACCGCATCCCGCAACTCCCGGCGCAGGGTCTCGTCCTGTTCCCAACAACAGCGCTTATATTTGCGGCCGCTTCCGCAGTGGCACGGTTCGTTGCGGCCTAGCTGCGGCGGAAGGACGACCGCGCTCACCCTGTGCGCAGTTACCTTCTGCAGGGTGAGTCCCATCGTTAGCCGTTCGAGACTTCTCTCGGAAGGCTAGACCGTGGGCCGTTCACGTCTTCTTGCGCCTCTTCTTCTTGGTCTGCCGGCGCCACAACGCCAGCAGTTGAGCGTTAGCGGCAAAGACCTCGGCCACCGCGTCCTTGAACTCCCGTCCTTGCTCGACCAAGGGCCGGACCTGCTCCACCCATTCGTTGGGAATGGACTCGACCCGCCTCTTGCCGTCCACCATGAACGTCAGCAGCCACAGGGGATGTCCTTCTGCTCCTTTGGCGCACCAGCAAGTTGGTGTTCCGCAGCGGTGATGCGTTAGGGTGAGCGCGCCGGGTAAAGCATCGGGAGGAATCTGCAGACCGCGCAGCAAGGTGTACTTGCGCTGACGCAAGCGGGCGGCGAGATCGCCTTTAGCGTCGTACCAATACACTGCATGCATTATTGCATGTCGGTAACCATTGTCAACCACTTTTTTTCGCTCGGGGGAATTTGCGCAGGGTGCCGCCGCAGGGATCGTCAGCCCCTAGACGATGTTAGAGGCTTGGGGCGGAAGTCCTGGAGGCCGCCCTGCGAACCTTTGTCTGGTAATCAAACAGCGACTGCAAAGCTTAGGGCTGGAGCAGAGAGATCTGGCGGTGGCCGGCAACGTCACCGAGTCATATATTTCCCAGCTTTTAACTCGGAAGAAAATGCCTCCCGCGTCCGAGCGAACAGACATTTATGACAAAATGGCGAAATTCTTGAAGCTCCCCGCGAGGAAGGCCAAGGTTGCATCACCGCAAGGGGCGTTACGTTGTGACCGTGGCGGCTTCAGATGACTGGGGTTTGAAGTGAGGAACAATGGATTCAACGGGGATTCCACACCAGGCGCGTACACCGTGGAGCAAAGACCCCACGATCCTCAATTGGTTGGAGTCTCTTTAAACCCTAATACTTTTTATCCGAGAGGGCCTAGGGTCGTCTGTGAGACGAAGTGCCCGAGGCACATCATGACCAAGTCATAAGCGCGATGAGCGTGTCCAGTGCCGACGGTGAGAAATGCGCCCAGGCGGCGATCGACGCGGTGTCCAATGGACAAGCGACCTCTTCGGTACGGTAAAGCCGCGAATGTTCGGGACGGAAATTCATAAACGCGGCACCATCGTACGAACTTCAGTGTCGACCCTTATTCAAGACCTCTCTGCGAAATCCCTCGAACATATTGATGCCGCAGATGGCGGACCTGTCTTCTGTGCGTAATATTTTCTTCGAAGCATGCCTTAGCCGACGAATGAAACGGCCCAGCACAGGCGATTCTGGCATTCCTTGTCGAATTGGGAACTGACGATCACGACCCCGAAGCTCACCTTTGAACGCCCGTACTTCAGTAATAGTCGATTCGCATAGTGGCATTGGGTCAATGAAATAGCTGAACCGACGGACACCAGCAACACAGGCGTTTGTCCTCGCTTCAGTCATGTCCTTGGTGTGGGCCTTATCGTTCAACCATTCGCCAAACGCAGTGAGCACGATCTCGTTGTCGCTGAAATCTCTGAGTGAGATTACCGTCGCCATTTGCTCTCTTTAGCCTCGATCGACTCTCCTACCGCTTCGACTTTGGTTTGCGACCTCTGCCTTTGCGGTAATTTTCCTTCTTGTACTTCCGAACCCTTTCCATATCGGCATCCGTCCAGCGCCATAATTTCGCCCTGTTCATTGCGATCTTCTGCGACGGCCGGACCTTGCCCGCGGACAGCCATCTGTGAAGAGTGATCGAATGGATTCCTGCCATCTTCGCCGCTTGCCTTGTGGAATAGGTTCGCATTCAAGCCAGCAATGAGGGCTTTGCCTGTGGCTTTACGAGCTGTCGCGTTGCGGTATCTTGGCGCTCGGCGTGGCAGATCGTCTGTTCATCATGCTCGCTGACGATTTCATTTTTCCCGTTCATCAGCATCAGTTCCTTGGCAATACGCCGAGCACTCCAGGCATTAGTTTTCTCGTAGCGCTCTTGGTAAGTCATTGGCCTCTCCGTTTTTAAGCTAATACACTTTAGCATATTTATCTTGTCCTGTCAAAGCCATCGTGCGAGAATCTTGTCAGGTTGGCTCAGCGAGGTGCCTGTGCATGCCAAAACACAAGAAGAAGGCGACAAGATCGGTCCGGCGGAGTGATTCGCGCGAGCAGTACCTGGCAGAGACGGAGATAACGTCTTGCATCAAACAGTTGCCAGAGGCCGAACCGAAAAGCAGCGAGACAAGACCAGGGCTCGGACGAAGCGCTCCATCGGCCAGCAGGATTAGGGCCCCAAAATAAGAAAAGCCCCGGATAAGCGCCTAGTGGCACATGTGCCTGGGCTGATTTTCATGGCTTCTTTTCCCCTCTGCCCTCCTCAGCGGGGCCCGAGTCGTGCGCCCAGGCGTACTGACGTTGACTCATTCCTACATGGTGCCTTCTTCGAGGAAGACGTGGAGCTGGCTCGAGTGAGACGGCTGGCGCAGCTTGCACAGAGCGCCTTGGCTTCGATCTGGCGGATGCGTTCACGGGTGACGGCAAATGACTGCCCCACCTCCTCAAGAGTGTGCTCGGAACCGTCCTCCAGCCCAAACCGCATCTTGATGATTCTCTCCTCACGCGGGGTGAGCGTCTTCAGCTTCTCCCCCCTATCGAACGGAGGGTCGTCTTGCGTAAATATGGGCTTTTGCAACTTCGCTATCTTGCCTGTACCAGTTCCAAGTCGCCCAGCGCCTCTTCACGTTGAAACCGCGTTCCGCTGGGATCCCGCACGGTTGACAGGTACGTCTGCCTTCTCTGTTCCAGTTGTCGGGATTTCGGTATCGACGGCGCCGCCGGTGAATTCTCCATGGGCAAACTCAGACGGCGTATTCTGTCGTAGGAATACAACGCGCTCGCTACCGCCCCCGCCGTCGCGACACATCCGATCTCGCCCACGCCCTTTGCGCCGTAGCCGCCGATCTCATCGGGCACTTCG
>QHYS01000280.1 GCA_003223325.1 Acidobacteriota bacterium | reverse complement strand
TGACGCCGCCTTCGATCAACTGAACGAGCCGAGTACATCCGCACCATGGCCCGGAATCTATCGCTGCCACGCATGTGGTCATGAAATAGCTATTGCGCAGGGACACACACTGCCGCCACAGAATCACCATCAGCACCGACCTGGACTGGGGCGGATTCAGTGGAGGCTTGTCGTTTCGCATCCGCGATACTGATAACTCAAGCACATTCGCGCTACTGCTCATGCAGGCCCATAGCAGTCGAGCCCAGTGCTGAAGGTGTGTCCGCGATCCGTACCAACATCCTCGGCTGCCCGCACAGAAAAGGACCCCGGCCCGCTCGTTAGCAGGGCTGCGCTGGGCTAACTAGCGAATTGAGCAGGGATGAGCAGGACAGGACACGCAGAGCGCGAGCAAGCGGGGGACGGCGGGAATTCAGCCCTTCATCTCCATCCGTAAGGCGACCAGCCCTCCAGTTCCCCTTTGCGATCCAAGATCGATGGAGCCTTGTCTCCGACCGGATCGATGCGATCAGCTTGCTGGAGAGCCCAAATCGCCCACTTGCCAAGTGCTGTTTTCGGCCCCAGAGCTTTCTTTTGTTTTGCTTTCCAATCGACAAATGCGAGCACGTACTGCCGTATGCGCCTCGCTCGATGCCAATTCTCAGCGCGGTTCTCTAATCGTTGAATGCGAGCTTCTTCGACATCAATTTGTTGTTTGAGCTCTCGGAGTTCCTCCCAACGTAACTTTCGGAAGAATTCTTCCTGATTCTTCTTCGCGGTGTTGCGCCGATGTTCGACTGCAACCTTCATCATCGTGGCAACGCACTCTGGCACGAGAGACTCTATTTTCGTCTGCTCAGTATCGTCCCAACACGTCTTGAAGTAGCTCGAATGGCTGAAAAGGCGAAGCGAGAGCGCACCGGTTGGGTCGTAAGAGTGGAGATAGCGGCGACGACCTATAGCGTCAGTTCCTGCAGTGGAATCCGATACCCGTACGTGTTTCGTCCTCTCGGTAATCCCGAAATGGAGGTCTTCTCCGAGTATGGTCGCCGTTGTTTGACTTGATCGATCACCATACGACCGGTCCCCTGCGGTCACTCTGACTTTCACTCCGTTGTCCTCAAGGACCGCGATGATTGCAGCCATGATTCCGAGACCGCGACGTAGGCTTGGCTTAGAGACTCTGATATCAAGGAATGCTTCGTTCCAAGGTGTCTGAAGGACTCCTTTGTAAGGTGATGCGTGGCTGAGAATTTTTCGAGCGGCCACAACAAGCGGGTGACGCAGCGCTTTTCTCGGTTTCTTTACCGAAAATGCACCCGCCGACAGCATTTGATTAATGCGCGCAAGTTCGGCCCTGTCTTCCGCTTCAACCGGAAATTCCGGCTTTGCTGGTGGACTCGGAACCCGCGGATTCGGAACCGTATTCACCACTGCCGGTCTGTAGCGTACTACACGTGGCACCTGATGCAACGTCGGCAATGCCTTGCGGGTGACCGAATGACCATGGGCTTTCTTGGCCCAATAGCCGCGTCCAGGTAGAGGAACCTGCAGTTTCCTACAAGTCTTGCCAATTGCCACGGCGGACACACCGTATTTCGACACAAGTGAGGTCAGCGGTTGTTTCCAAACGTCTTCGTAAAGTTCGTCACGGTTCCAGAGTTCCAGTTGAAACGTAGGGCTCGCCATGATTTTTCGACTCCAAGGCAATTGTCGCAGGGAAATGAGATAGATGATTGTGCAAGAGATGGGTTGACCAGGTGGGGCTTTCGACTTGGTTTTGTCTTTGAAGTCTATGCTGAGCGCCGTATGATGATCTGTCCATGGCTCAAGGACACTCACGAAAAGTGTTCATCGTGGTCGCTGGCGGAAATCCATCCGCAGAGAAACACTTCGAAGATACCATTCAGCGCAAGCGAACCCTGGAGGAAGTCAGAAGATTTCTTCCCCCTCAAGAGATTGAAATCCTGGAGAGGATCTACCACGGTTCGGACTTCATCGTTTGGGGTTCCGTTCCTGGTCCAATGAACGAAGTGCGATGGGAAAAGATGACCCCCGGCGATGTGGTGCTCATCTACAACGCGGGCCGGATTCGCTTTGCTGGTGAAATCGCTGCAAAAGTAAGAAACAAGGACCTAGCGCGTTTTTTCTGGAGGGAGGACGCTAGCGGTGGTACTTGGGAGTTTATGTACTTCATCGTTAATGAGGAAAGAACCGATGTTCCTTTTGAAAAACTGAATCCACTTTTCGGTTACCAACCAAATTACCGGCCCCAAGGGTTCTCCATGATCAATGAGGAGGCCGTCTCGAATTTTGCACAAAGTTATGGTGACGTTCTCGGCGTTCTCAAAACGTTGGAGCGAGGAGAGGAACTAATCCACCTGCCGTCCCGAAGACAGGTGATAAATGCGCAGATTGAGGAACGGATCGAACGGGTCCCAACCGAGCATGACGAAATGCAATG
>QHYS01000278.1 GCA_003223325.1 Acidobacteriota bacterium | reverse complement strand
AACTGGGAACCTCCCGAGGCCCCATGGCGACGTGCGGCAAAATCAGCGCGAGCAAGACCAGGCAAAAGCTTCGCAAGATGTGGCAGAGCGTAGCTAATTTTTGATACGTGTACAAGAGTCACCGACGTTCAGATACGTTCGAGAGCGCCTTTGTGTGAGTCCGTCGTGCGAAGGCTCGTTAAACGGAATCAGATGCCGAACTAGACTAATTATGTAAACTAGCCGGTTTTGCCAGTCACAGCGACGACGCAAATAACGAGGTGGGTACTGCTCCAGCGGAAGCTGCCCACGATTTGTCTTTGTTCAAATTCGTATGGTATTGAATTCACGCCGAATGGTGATCATGTATCCGGCCCTTGAGTCTGTCGATTCCCTCCCTGCCGAGTGCGTGCTCCATATCTCAGTTCGAAGGACCTCACCATGCCCTACGTTTTCGCAGTTGACCTGGGAGGAACAAAATGCTCGGCGGCGGTGGTAGATCGTAGTGGGCGAATTGTGTCCCGTCGCATGCTGCCTGTCGATATCGGTTCGCCGTGGGGTCCCGTCCGCCAGATTGCTCAACTTGCGAACGATCTCGCCGGTAAGAGGAAAGTGAAAGATGCGTTTCGATCTGCCGGCGTCGCGGTGCCTGGCCTCGTGCGTTCCGATGGAACAGTTTGGGCGCCAAATCTGCCTGGCTGGAAGCGAATGCCTGTAGCCAACCGTCTGAAACAGCTGCTCGGAATCCCAGTCATTGTCGAGAGCGATCGCAATGCTGCCGTGCTTGGAGAATCCTGGCGCGGAGCTGCGCGAGGCAAGTCTGACGTCATTGTCCTCGTGATCGGTACAGGCATTGGAGCTGGCATCCTGAGTGGCGGACGCATCGTTCGGGGCGCTCATGAACTGTCCGGTTGTGCCGGATGGCTCACAGTCACCCGCGAGGATGTGCCTGATGCTTCGCGGCTGGGACAATTGGAGTCCCTGGTGGCCGGACCTGCGATCGCGCGAGCGGCTCGGACACGTTTACGTAGTGGAGAAAAAAGCAGTCTCTCGCAGCTGGAAGCGGCCCAAATAACTGCTCGTGCGGTCGCCGCGGCCGCACGTCGCGGCGATCGCCTGGCCTTAGACATCTTCCAGGGCTGCGGCAGACTTCTCGGATTCGGCGTTGCAAACATAGTTAGCCTCTTCGACCCCGAGGTTGTGATCATTGGTGGTGGACTGGCGTCAGCCGCTGACCTCTACCTTGAGGCGCTGAAGACTGCGATGTACGAACGTGCCCAGCCTCTCGCCGCCAAGCAAGCGAAGATTACTGTGAGCACGCTCGGAGAACTGGGTCAACTGCTAGGCTCTGCCCGCCTGGCTTGGGAGTTCATCAGAGCCGGCAAGTAAGCAGACCACGAAGATAGAATTCATCGGCGCACGCAAACCTTCAGAAATGCCAGCTGTGGGGGAAAAGTTGGGTTCTGTGCAGGAATCTGACAGAGCCCGCGGTTTTAGCGGGAGTTGGCTTTACAGCGAAAAGGGTGCCGTCGCGGTAGTCGCCGTGGGAATGTGGAAATCCCGCGTTTGGTGCGGGTTTCCAAGCTCCGTGGGATGGACGACAGCTCTTCGGTAAAAATTCTACCGTGGGTCCCACGGAGCGTCATTTCCACAGCGAACCCGCAATTCCGCCCATTTTGAGGCAAATGTCGTCATTTGGTGCTGCGCAAGACCAAAATCGCTGTTTCCGGAAAGCCGCGTAGAACGCACACTTTTACAGATTGTTGTGCAGAGCCAAAAGTTGAAAGCCACTACCTGGCTTTCTTCTTGCCTTAGGCCCTCCGCGCCCCCAAACACGCAAGTCCTCTCTGCGATTGTAAAGAGGAGACGATCTTTCCCCTGATCAAGTTCTGCTGCGACTGCTGCGACTGCCGAAGTGCCCGGCTTTTGGAGTGCCTGTTCAAGACGCGAATTTCCGAACTCCTCACCTTTGCTATTGGTCGCCTCCAGAAT
>QHYS01000277.1 GCA_003223325.1 Acidobacteriota bacterium | reverse complement strand
CGATAGCAACATTTACGTTCGCAGCCGCCGAGCCGGGGAACGGGTGATGCAGAGCCGGACGCGATTCATCACTACCAAGCTCAAGCTCAAGGTGAACGAGCAGAAGAGTGCGGTGGCACGGCCATGGGAGCGGAAGTTCCCAGGGTTCCGCTTCACGAGCGCGGAGACACCAAAACGGCGGATCGCGCCGAAAGCGGTGGTGCGCTTCAAGGAGCGAGTCCGGGAGCTGACGCGTCGGACGCGAGGTGTGAGCATCGAGCAGATGGCCGAGGAACTGGCCCGCTACTTACGGGGCTGGATCGGCTATTTCGGCAACTGCGAAATGCCGAGCGTGTTTCAAAGCCTTGAGGCGTGGACCAGGCGCCGACTGCGGTCGGCGATCTGGAAGCAGTGGAAGCGCGGGAGGAAGCGATTTGCTGAACTGCGGAAACGGGGAGTGGGTACGGACCTTGCTGCTAAAACGGCAGGCAGCGCCCACGGTCCGTGGCAGTTGGCTAACAGCCCGGCCCTCGCTATCGCGCTGCCCAACGCTTATTTTATCTCCCTCGGGATTCCCCCTTTAGCTAGGCGCCCGTAGCTTAACCTACCGAATCGCCGTATACGGACCCGTACGTACGGTGATGTGACAGCGACAGCGGGTGACCGCTTACCTATGTCGATTTACGGGAGGATTCGCAGGACTCGCGCTAAACTTCCTGGCGACGTGTTAGCGCCCCAGGTGGTCATCTTCACGGCGTCAAATCTGCTGGGTTCCTCGACTCGCGCAGCTCCGCCCGCCTCGGAGGCGCTGCGCGAGATCGAAAGACGAAACGTGCCGCTGGTGCTTTCTAGCCGCGGCACGCGTGCGGAGCTCGAACCTCTGCGGCGCAAGATCGGCCACGCTCACCCTTTCATCACCGAAGGCGGAGGTGGTCTCTTCATTCCTGATGCATACTTTAGCATGCGTCTCGAAGGTGCGAAGCGTGTGGGCCGATATTTGTGCGTTCCTTTCGGCCGCTCCTCGCAGGAGGCCGGTGCAGCCATCGAAAATATTGCCAGACAGGCAGGAGCGGAGGTCGTCCGCTACGCGGAAATGAACGCGCGAGAAATTGCCCGCAACACCGGCATGACCGAACATAATGCGGAAGGATCTCGGGAAAGGGAATTCAGCGAGCGCTTCTTCTTTGCTGGAAATGCTGATTTAGCCGCTTCGCCGTTTGAAAAGATAGCCAGTCAGCATCATTGGCAAATTCGGCGTTTCGAGCCGTTCTGTGAGCTATGCTCGGGAAACGACGAAGGTAAAGCTGTCCGCTATCTGATGCGAGTGTATCGGGAAGCGCTTCGTTCGCGTGTCCGATCCGTCGCGGTAGGGGCGTCCTTCGAAGACTTTACGTTGTTAGCCGCGAGCGATCAAGCCTTCATCGTGTCCCCGAGCTCTGACTCCTTCGATAAGAAGCTCCTCTCAAGACTTCCGAATGCCGCCAGAATCAATCTTCCTGGCGCTGTCGGCTGGAATCAAGCGCTGCTGAAGGTCCTGGGCCGAGTCTGAAGAGAATTAGAATTTTTCGATAAATTCACAGGACAAAGAGCTATTTTTTTGCGGTCGTACGCCAACCCACTCGCCCCAGGTTACGCATAAGTACCTCATATTGTTGTCCTTGCGCTATAGTGGCGATTGTTTCGCTATGGAACCGAAATTGCCCTTCTCAGACCATGAGCATACGCGTGAGATTTCTTCATCGCCTGAAAGTTCCGGCATCGGAATCGCAGCTCGCGCTCACGCTTGCAGTTTCATTGGTTCTGATGGCTGCTTTGTTGCTCTGTTTGGTATGGCAGGCGAACGTCATAGCTTTCCAGCAAGAAATCATCCGTTCGCTTTGGAATTTGAAAAACACGGGCTAAATCTATCACCTCGGTAGTTGCTACAAAACTCAAGCCTGAAAGTCATGGGCCAATAACGGCAACGGGAGCCTGGCGGCTCCCGTTGCCGTTACTCTTTTTTGAGCACGGCAGGCCTCAGAAGGCTGCCGGCTTAAAGCACCGCAGCAGCGGTGCCCATTAAGTTTGGTTCTGTTCTAAAGCCGGTGGATTCATTCTCCCTCCTGCTCTAGAGCCTGATACTTTTGTAACGCCGGTTGCCATCGGACGCAAGGAAAACATGATCGAATCGGCTGAGTTTCTTGCCTAAGGCCTATTTGACGAAAACTCCTTCGCGCAGTTGATCGCGGCTTACGAAAGTCTTGGAGGTACGAAACTTCTCGAATAGCTGCTGTATCTCGCGATTCTGATAGACGTGTTTCGGCTGAACCAAAGTAGGTACCGGTACTAGCTGTAGGTTGTGCGCGTCCAGGACGCGATAGCGCCGAAACTGTTCCGGGGGACGGGTGTGGAAAATAGCCAGGATCGCTCCGCCGTCTCGGACAAATGAAGTGATACGTGGCAAAAATTGCTTTGCAGCGTCCCGATCCATGTAGTCCAGCACATCCCACAGCAGGACGGCATCGAAGCTTTCTGCAGGATAGCTAAGGTTGGAAGCGAGGAAACGATCGGCTTGCGCCGCTGGTGAGTTGTCGGGTTGTTCGGAACCGGCCGGGAGCGACGGGGCGCGCTGTAATTCGCGTTCCAGGAATGCCCCCCAAGCTGCTAGCAGGTCCTCGGTAAAAACCTTGAAGTTGCGTTCAATGAAGTATGTAACTGTAGCCTGGGAGACGGCACCCAGATCAAGAAGATTTCCTTTGCCGATGTCTTCTATCTGCCAAAGGAATTCTTTTAATCCATTGGAAAAACGCCCTGGGCTCACTTCCCCTGCCGTCGGCCTTCCGGCCGGAGCATGCAAGGGAACGGGCGGAACGTGACGGTCGTGGCTATAGGCGGAACGCACTGCGGCCGCAGTCGTGTTCACTAGGGAATTCACGGTTCGATGTTTGTTAATAAAGCTCATACACGCACTTGAGAAGCCTTTTCCGCCGGTGGAACCTGAGCCTTATTGTCTCGCTTCGAATCAGCTTCGCGAGAACCAGCCGGGAGCCGTTCTTTTTTCCCAAGGTTGACACGTAGTCCGTGTACTTGGGCCCCGTCTTCAATCGAGATCGACTTTGTGCTGATTTCGCCCATCACTTTGCCGGTCGTGCCGATTTGAACGCGGTCGTAGCCATTTACGTCTCCCTTAACTTCTCCGCGCACGACGACTTCCTGAGCCTCGATGTCCGCTGTAACGCGGCCACCAGGGCCGATGCTCAGTTTGCCTCCATGGAGGCGAATTGTGCCGCGTACTTCGCCATCGATTAGGAGATCGCCCTGGCCGGTAATCTCACCTTCAATCACGAGCGACTGAGTGAGACGGCCTCCGGCGGAGGAACTGGGTGCAAACGTTGTGGGCTCAGTCTGATCCGAGCGAGGAATTTGCGAGACCGTACGCACTAGTGTCGCTTCCGCCTGTGCAGGCAGAGAAGGGGCTTGGGGCTCATCCTTTCGCCACATAAGCGCCTCCTTGCATGTGGTCAAATGCCTAATTAGTCGCGGATTTGCACTGCTTGGCTGGGCAAGCGACTATAGTACAGGATGGTACCGATGTAAACTGGAAAGTGCTTGATTTTTCTTGTCGTTAGGTGACGTGCCAGTCAATAACACCCGGAAATTGGCCCGCCGATGGAGCCGCTGCTGTCGAAGGCGACTCCGCCTTCCAGTCCCGCAGTTCCCAGACCGCCACAACATATCCAACGGTTTCCAGGAAGAATAGCTTCCTGCCCTGTCGCGATTCCCACCACGTCGCAGGTTCAAACCCTGGGTCGGAAGCGCCGGCTACCTCTACGCTGACGCCGGCTGGCAACAATTTGCGAAAGATGTAGCGTGCGCGCCGCGTGTGATAATTCGACGTCACGAGAAGAATTCGGCGCCAGCCTTTTTGGGCTACCAGAACTCGCAGACCGTCGGCTTCCTCGAGTGTGTCATTGGCCCTATGGGAAAAGCGCACGATTGCCGAAGTGGGTACGCCCTGAGATTCCAAATCTCGCGCCATCAAATCAGCAATCGATGTATAAGGCCGGAGCATACGACCGCTGGCCACCACCTGTGGAGCCCACCCCGCCCGAAAGAGCGCGGCTGCCTCCGTGGCCCGATTAGCAGTAAAGTCGTCGTCCCCAATGACGATAATGACATCGGCTGGTTCGACGCGGTCTTGCACGATCCAAAATCGAGCCGCGGCCCACAGCAACGGATAGCGCGCAACATAAATCGTGCCCGCGGAACAGCAAAGTGCCAGAAGCGCCATGAGGCGGAAAATGATGCCGCCACGTTGCCCGCTCGTCATGAGTTTGGATCAAGCTGGCGAAGCCGTTCGGCAGCTTGCTCTGGCATGAGGGCGTTGAAGTACACTTCTTTGATGCTATAGGATTTGCTGCTCTGCTCGACGATGGGAAGGATTTCGACATGCCAATGGAAATCATCAGCCAATGTACCCCAGTATGATGCAAGCTCTCCCTTGGGATGGATCGTATTGGGGGCGGTATGAACGACCAAGTGATACGATCCGGAAACCTGCGTCAAGCGACGAAGGGTGCGACCGAGCAGCGCAGCCAGATGCCTCATATTTGCCCCTGGCTTGAGTTGTTCAAATAAATGACTGTGCTTCCGACAGATCAGCCATACTTCAAACGGCACGCGCGAAGCATATGGGCAAAAAGCCAGGTAGTCGCCTTGCGAATCGATGATGCGTCGGCCCTGCCGTTCCTCCTGACGGAGGATATCGCAGAAAACACATCTCTCTTTCTCCGCGAACCAAGCCATCGAGGAGCGGAGCTCATAGAGAACGCGGCGGGGCACGAACGTCGTTGCAGTGACCTGCGAATGTGGGTGCTCCCATTCGCCGCCCGATAACGTGCCTCTATTTTCGAATACGGTGACGTATTTGAAACGCAAATCTCGCTTCAAATCCGTGATGCGCAGTGCATAAGCTTCCAAGACGCGCTCGATCTGTTCCTCGCTCATACGTGCCAAAGTCAAATGGTGGTCGGTCGATTCAATGATGATTTCGTGCGCCCCAAGCGGCCGCATGCGATCGTAAATGCCGTCAGGCATTCGGCCGGGCTCGCCTTCGATACGATAAAGCGGCTGGAAATGAGGGATGACGCGAACTTGCGCGGAGCCGTTCGCCGGTAACTCTAGCAAGGGCTTTATGCCATGTGCATGATTGGGGCAGAGTGGGCAACCCTCCTGAGCGTGAAAATCCTCACGATGTCCCACACGTACCCAACTGCGAGTAATTGGATCCTTACGAAGTTCCATACGGAAAACGTAGAGGCCGCATGTGATGCCGCATATTACTTATAGCGCCGGGCGGGCGAAAGTGCGAGCGTCGAAGCAAGAAGATCAGCGGACATATCTTGCCGGCGTAGGTCCCTCCTCCAGCCGGTGCCGGTCCCAAATCGCTCCTTCCCGGGTGTAGGTGGCCATCTCGAAATCCTGAGTCAGCTCCAAACAATCGGTGGGACAAGCATCCTCACAAAGTCCGCAAAACATACAGCGCGAGGTGTCGTAGGTAAATGTGGTTAGCACTTTGCGCCGCGTAGTGTCGTCGCGCTGCCAGCCAACTACAATCAGATTTTCCGGGCAGGCCAGTGCACAGAGGTTGCACGCGATGCACAGCGTTTCGCCCGTTTCCGGATTAATATTGAGGCGTGGCGCGCCGCGATAGCGTTCCGCAACCATGGGCCTCTCCAGCGGATATTGCTCGGTATAGATGTACTTCGGGTTCTGCGAGCGAAAGGTGAGCAGCAAGCCCTTCCAGAAATCCACCATAAACATTCGGCGAAGTATCTCTATCATAGGTACTTAGTCTGTGGCCCCGGCGTGCGTTTGTCAAGGCGAAGCGGTTCTGAGCCTACCGCCCGGCACGCGTTATTCCGACTCAATTCTCCGCGTGTGGAAGGCAGGGCGCTAAGCGTCCTGGCGTCCTGCTGCTTCAATCTCCATTTGCCTACTCCCGATGTTAAAATCGCCCGATGGCCACCGCCCAACAGCGTCCTCATCCGAATATCCGGTCCGCGCGTTGCGACGACGCTCCGGCCCTCCGCGAGATCTTCAACGACGCCGTGGAAGAAGGGCTCGCCACATTCGACAGCACCTTGCGTTCCATCCCGGAGCAGAAGCATCTGATTGCCATGGCAGAGCAGGATTCGTGGCGTCCGTTATTCGTCGCCGAACAGCGGACTTGGGTTTGCGGTCTCGTCGCCATTGAGCCCCATGACGAAAGAGTTTATGGCGGCGAAATCGGTGAAGGTTAACGTATTTGTGCGATGCTCTTATTGGAATATGGCGGTGGGGGTCAGTTGATGCTCGTGGCTCAGATACCGCAAGCTCATCGGGCGAGTCCTTTCTGATAACCGAGAGTGAAAAGCACGCCCGTCATGGCAATCGTCTTCGGGACGTCACAGTGGTCGAATACCTTGTTCCGGCTGTCCCCAGAGTCGAGTGATTTTGCCAGCGACCGATGGATCATCTCGCATACATGCGGCTGGCGCTCGCTGAAGCGCGAGTCTCGGCGGAAAAAGGCGAGGTGCCTATTGGGTGCGTCGTCGTGCTCGGGGATCAGCTGCTGGCGCGTGCCGGAAACTGCACCATTTCTGCTTGCGATCCAAGCGCCCATGCAGAGATGGTAGCCTTGCGTGCGGCCGCCAAGAGCCTGGGAAATTATCGCCTAAATGGTGCAGCTGTTTACGTGACGGTGGAGCCGTGCGCGATGTGTGCTGGAGTCATGATCCATGCGCGAATCGCCCGGCTCGTCTACGGTTGCGACGACCCCAAGGGCGGCGCCGTGCACACGTGCTTTGCGATCTTCAGCCATCCTGCGCTCAACCACCGCGTCGAAGTTGTCCACGGCGTGCTCGCCGAAGAATGCGCGCGGGCGATGCAAAGTTTTTTTGCCGCACGAAGGTAGCCCCGCGCGCCCCGCGCGGGCTGGATTGCTGAAAAAGTGAGCCTCCGTTAAACTTCGACTGGGGAGAGGTGTCTGAGCGGTTGAAAGAGCCCGCCTCGAAAGCGGGTAGCCTGCCAAAAGCGGGCTCGTGGGTTCGAATCCCACCCTCTCCGCCAGCTTACTTTCTTCTTTTCAATCCAATAACCAAACGCTCTTGCTGCGCCAGCGTTCGGTCGAAGCACGGCGCGAAAAAGCACGTCGAGGCGAACTGCTGGTGACCGCGCAGGTCGGTTATTTGAAAGGCGAAGAACAACATTGGGAAAAAGATCCGGACCGTCGTGTGCAGCAAGCCGTCCTGT
>QHYS01000275.1 GCA_003223325.1 Acidobacteriota bacterium | reverse complement strand
CGCCGACCGATGAAGAAGCCACTTTTACGCCGGAAACCCAAGCGCGTCCTACGCCTTTCCGATCTGGACCACTCTAAAACAGCCGTCCTGAATACCTTGAGCTCTTCCGATTCACAGCGGGCGTATCGCTTTGCGATCGATGACTTCGTGGCGTGGTATTGCTCGGAGCCGAGGCTCGCTTTCAACAAGACCGTTGTGCTTCGGTATCGCCTACAGCTGGAAAGCCGCCATTTGGCATCGTCCACGATAAATTTGCGACTCGCCGCGGTCCGACGACTCGCATATGAAGCCGCTGATAGCGGACTGCTCAGTCCGGAACTCGCTGCTGGGATTCGGCGAGTGAAGGGTGCCAAGAAGCTCGGCATTCGGCTCGGAAACTGGTGCTGGGAGCGCCCAATCTGGAATCAATCCGTGGCAAGCGAGATCGAGCCATTCTGGCGTTGCTGCTCGGCTGTGGATTACGACGATCTGAGCTGGTTCATTTAACCGTCGAAAATGTTCAGCAGAGGGAGGACCGCTGGGTGATTGTCGATCTGGTTGGCAAGGGCGGGCATATACGAACCGTTCCGGTTCCGGCGTGGGTAAAGAGCGCCATCGACCAGTGGATGGTCGCAGCGAATATCCGGTCCGGTAGGCTCTTCCGCTGTGTGAACAAGACCGGTTCCGTCTGGGGAACCAGCATCACGGAGAAGGTTGTGTGGGTCGTAGTGCGGGAGTTTGCGAAGAGTGTCAATCTCGATAAATTGGCCCCTCATGACTTGCGTCGGACCTGCGCCCGGCTCTGTCATGAAGCTGGGGGAGAGCTGGAACAAATTCAATTTTTATTAGGCCATGTCAGTGTCCAAACGACGGAATACTATCTCGGGTGCAAACAGAAATTGCGAGTGGCGGTGAATGATAAGATCGGGCTTGAACCCATCGGTGCCTCAGCTCATGCGTGATGGCCGCATTCGGACGTAGCGCATAAGACAGAATCAATGTTTTCGACAAGCTCGTTTCAAAGAGCAGCACCGACTAGCAAACCCGTTAGAGAGATTCCTGCCCCTCGCAAGCGTTCGCACCTAAGAAGCAGACGCAGCCGCGCAACGAGCGCCAGACGATGACATGAAGCCGAACACACCTGCAGAACGGCAACCGCCCTCCAAAGGGAGGGATCTCATCGTCTTTGATATCGTCCGCGATTCTAGGTGTGCCGATTGCGGGAAGGAACTGCTAGCGCATGACTTTCTGTTCATGGAAGACCAACGCCCGCTTTGCCTAACCTGCGCCGATCTAGACGAGCTGGTTTATCTGCACCGAGGAGACACGGCCCTAACACGGCGTGCTCGCAGGCACAGTACGCTCTCGGCAGTCGTGCTTCGATTCAGCAGGGCGCGAAAGCGGTATGAGCGTCAAGGCGTATTGGTCGAAGAAGCTGCGCTGGAGCATGCCGAGCAAGAGTGTTTGGCCGATGCTGATAAACGCGCTGCGCAGCGCGAGAGAGCGGAGGTTTACCGCGAGAAACAGGATCAGGCGTTCACGGCGCGAATGGCGGAATCGATTCGGCAGATGTTTCCCGGGTGCCCTCCAGAGGAAGCGTGGATGATTGCGGCGCACACCTCTGTTCGTGGCAGCGGTCGAGTGGGTCGGACTGCAAGCGGGCGAGCGCTGGACGAAGAAGCCTTACGTGCGGCTGTGATCGCAGCCATCCGCCACCGGCACACGCACTACGACCGGCTGCTGATGAAGGGTTGGGACCGAATGGATGCGCGAAACGCTGTCCGAGGCGACGTGGATCGGGTACGGCGCGAATGGCGGAATCGATTCGGCAGATGTTTCCCGGGTGCCCTTCAGAGGAAGCGTGGATGATTGCGGCGCACACCTCTGTTCGTGGCAGCGGTCGAGTGGGTCGGACTGCAAGCGGGCGAGCGCTGGACGAAGAAGCCTTACGTGCGGCTGTGATCGCAGCCATCCGCCACCGGCACACGCACTACGACCGGCTGCTGATGAAGGGTTGGGACCGAATGGATGCGCGAAACGCTGTCCGAGGCGACGTGGATCGGGTGCTGAGCGAATGGCGAAAGGCTGTGTAATAGCTCTTGCTCCGCTGATCGTTTACGCGCACGCAGCCGTCGATTCACTTCATGTAGTGAAAAGTGCACGAAATCAGGGTTATCTTTTATCAGGACTTGGAAAACTGCGCATCCCGATGTTAGGTTGAGGCCATCATCTTGACGGCGGTCTCGGGGACGGCATGACGCGACTGCAACGAGTATAGATTGGGGAACAGGTTCTCTACGCCGCCGTCATGATCTTGATGAAAGATCGGGACGCCACGTTGGATGCGTTGAGCAAAGGCGTCCTTCCCCGATGGACTTTGCAAATATTCACTCGGGAACCCGCAGCATCTAGCATTGGCCGAGGAACTCGCGTCACACGTCGAAAAAGAAGCGCTACGGCGCATGACCGCTAGCAGTTCAAATCCTTCTTTTCTGAGAGCAGCAATGCGCTGCATTGTTTTTCTTCTGCCGCCCGCTGCTGTGAAGTTGATCGCCTCTATGGTCGCCTCCATCGAGGATCAACGGGCCGGTTCAATGAGCGTGATCGAGCAGCACGTGGCCGCCGCCGATGTGGCTGTGCCACCTACAGTAAAACCCTAAGTCCCGCCAAGTCGGCATCCCGGAAGTTGGGGTACCAAACCTCCAGTTGGCGATAATCCCGTTTGGACGCAGCCGCCCGGCGGCGGACGCTTCGCGTGAGGTAGTGGAGCGTTGGTTGCTTGATGGCTTTGATGTAAGTGTGGGTCACAGGAGGTGTCCCTGTGACCCATCTGCGAAAAATGATGCTGGAGGAACTCCAGCGCCGTAAT
>QHYS01000276.1 GCA_003223325.1 Acidobacteriota bacterium | reverse complement strand
CGCAAACACGCTGCATCCGCGGAGACGCTGTGGCTCACTTGCTCGTTCTCATCAAAGACTAGGGTGCCAGAGCGACGGGCGTGTTCAGCGACTTCCGAATCGCTCGTTACGACAGCCACTCGATCGATGCCGTTTGCCTGGCATAATGACGCCAGAGTCTGTTTATATAAAATTCGTGCCAGCGTTTCTCGCTGCCCAGCCGAAAGAAATCCGCTCAGCCGCTGCTTGGCGTTTTGCGGACTCTTAACCGGCAATACGGCGAATATCACGAGTCGATCTCCAGTTGGCGAACAACAACGCGCGCCAGAGATTTCTTCTCTCGCATGCCGCGCATGACCGTGTTCGCCACAACCGGCCGTATTCCAAGTTGCGCTACTAAGAGAGCCTGCTTTTGGTCGATCTCGTCCAGCACGAATATGCCGACGAAGTCCGAATACAATCTCGCTACTTCCACCGCGGCGGGGCGCAGGCGCATGCTCTTCATCATATGCGCTGCGGGCCCCTTCAGCGCACGGCCGCCCACGATCGGAGAAATGGCCACCACTCGATCCCGTTTGATCTGAAGCGCTTCTCGTATTCCTCGAACGGCCAGAATCGGTCCTATGCTGATAAACGGATTCGAGGGACACAATATAATGGCGTCGGCATTCGCAATTGCTTCGATTACGCCACGAGCGGCCGTTGCTTCGGAAGCGCCCTCGAAGCGTACGCTGATGACCCTATCGCGCGCGCGGCGTTTCACGAAGTACGCCTGGAACTCGAGTTCGCCGGTCGTTGTGCAAATGCGTGTTCGGATGCGATCATCCGACATGGGAACAATCTTAGAGCGCACTCCGAGCGCTGCCGTTATCTCAGCGGTTATATCGATCAGCCTTGCGCCTTGCCGCAGACGCTCTGTGCGGAACAGATGTATTGCCAGATCGCGATCGCCGAGTTGGAACCACGTGTCCGTTCCGAGTCGGCCGAGCGCCTCCAGGCATCGGAAGCTGTCGCCACGGATGCCCCAGCCGCGCCTCGGGTCAGCCAAACCGGCCAGGGTATAGGTTACAGTGTCCAGATCGGGGGATATATGGAGGCCGTGAATCTCTGCGTCATCGGCTGTGTTGCCGATGATGAAGATGCGCTCGGGCGCCAGCACGCGGGTCAGCCCGTCGAGAAAACGCGCTGCTCCTACCCCGCCTGCGAGCGCGACCACTGAGCGCGGCTCATCGGTAAACGTGGCCCAACCCCGTGATCCGCAACCCGCAGTGTTTTACCTTATGTCGAAGATTCAATGCGATGAGCAGCGCCGCGGAGCTTTCCAGATAACGAGCATTGTCGAGTGGACCGGCATCGATGGCGTGCACACCGGGAATCGTTTCGGCAACCTGGCTCACGGCCGCTTTTGCTTCCGGGTTGTCGCCGCAGATCAGCGTGTCGCAGTCGACCGGCTGGTCGAGTCTCGCGAGGGCTTCCGCGCTCAGGGCATGAAAACTTGCCACCACGGGGACGGCCGCGGGCACAAGTCGGGCGGCCTGCTGCGCGGCTGATCCATCCCAGAGAGTCACCGTGCGAGACAATCGGCCGCCGATGCCAATTTCGAGCGGCACAGTGGCATCCACAAGAATTACGGCCGATGTTAAACCCGTGCGAATAGACTTCAGCGTTTCGACTTGAGCGGAAAGCGGCACCGTGAGGATCACAATCGCAGCCTTGCTAACAGCGTCGGGATTCGTGTGGCCTGTAACTTCGCCGGCCCCGGCCTGCGAAGCAATTTGCCTCGCGGCAGCTTGTGCCCTGTCCAGATTTCGTGAGCCAATTAGGACGCGTAAGCCTGCTTTGGCAAAGCGAAGAGCCAGCCCGCTTCCTTCCGCCCCTGTGCCACCAACGACTGCAACGACCTGTTGCACGTGTCTTCCCAAAATAACTCGTACCGGCCGAGTCGGGCTTAGTGTACCCTCTAATGAATTCAGAGAGGAGAGCTAACGTGGCTGCCATCCCAGAAAAATATCTCGACTTATTCCAAAAGAAAACCTTTGGACAACTTGCTACCTTGATGCCGGACGGGAGCCCGCAGGTATCGCCCGTCTGGATCGATTACGATGGCCGGCACATCCTCGTCAACAGCGCAAAAGGCCGCGTCAAAGACAAAAATATGCGGCGCGATCCCCGGGTTGGATTGGACCTCGTCGACCCGGAGAATCCTTACCGGCATCTGTCGGTTCGTGGGAGCGTTGTGGACATAACGGAGCAGGGTGCCGATGCGCACATCGACAAGCTGGCCAAGAAATACCTCGGCCAGGATAAATATCCTTATCGCAGCTCGGGCGAGATACGGGTCATCTATAAAATCGAGCCCAAGCGCGCTCATACCATGGGCTAACTAACTAGGCAAGGGCTTCGCCCTTGATATCCCTGCGGGATATGGAAGTCAGGAGTCCGAAGCCAGAATGGCAGACGCATAGGCGTT
>QHYS01000034.1 GCA_003223325.1 Acidobacteriota bacterium | reverse complement strand
CGATAGACTGTTTTGGGTTCTAACGCGAACAGTCTGGTCAGGCTAGAATCAAGCTCTGACCGTCGTAACTCCAGATACTGTGGTCGGTTGGCACCGGGAGGGGTTTGCCCTTTATGGCGCGTGCCACCTCCAAAGCTCAGGGAGTGATGGGCCGGAAGCGAATTTCCAAAGAAGCTCGCGATCTGATTTTCAGGATGGTCGACGAGAACCCAACCTGGCTGCGACCTGAAAAGTTGCTGGAAATGATTCCCAGGGAAGACCTCTGCCCACACTGCAGGTTCTCCGCCCCCAGTGGGCCCGTTGGTTCGATCTCGTGCGCCGAAGCGACCTAAACTTAGTGAAATGGAAGTATCAACTTCGCAGTTTCAATGTCCGACAGGATTTTGGCCAACGACACGCGGTTCCGCCGAGGATGTCCGGGTCTCACACGATGACTCCATCGGTGGGCAGCATCACACCCGTCTCGCGCACATCGAAAGAGCTGTCGCTCCATGCCCCAGGAAGGAAAGCAAAAGTGCAAGTCTTGCAGAAATGCAGCAAGCATATCGAACGGCCACGACATGCGACGCTGCGCTACTGACACAGGGCCAAGCCAGCGAGAATCTCCTTATCGATTGGCCCACGAGGAAGGTCGTCGTAGCCCGATCCTCCTGACGTGAAGGCCCGGTTCGAAACCGACGCGAAGGTAATGGCCTGGCCTTAGCGGCTCACGATCACTTCGCGAATCCGGGCGTTGAACGCATCCACTATGAAAAGGTTTCCCGTGCTGTCGACCACAACGCCAGTTGCGCCCGCTAACTGAGCGGATGTGGATGGTCCTCCGTCACCGCTGAAACCTTCCGTGCCATCGCCTGCAACTGTGGAGATCACCCCTGTCGCAGCGTCCACCCGGCGAACCCTGAAGCCGAACCACTCTGCGATGAAAACGTTTCCAGCGCCGTCGACCGCAACGCCCAGAGGATATTTTAGCTGAGCTGAACTAGCTGGCCCGCCATCCCCTCCTGCGCCACCGCCCGCCACCGTGGTGATTACCTGCGTGGCCGCATCCACTCGGCGAACCGTTCCAGCCCGATCTGCGATGAAAAGGTTTCCGGCGCTGTCTACAGCAACGCCGCTCGGTTCGTACAACTCGGCGGACGTGGCTGGCCCGCCGTCTCCGGCCTCGCCGGGAATGCCATTGCCCGCAACTGTGCTGATCACCCCTGTAACGCTGTCCACCCGGCGAATCCGTTGGTTGCCGGAGTCCGCGATGAAAAGGTTTCCGGCGCTGTCTACGGCAATGCCACTCGGGCAATTTAACTCGGCTGACGTGGCGGGCACACCATCCCCGCTGTAACCACCGCACGAGTAATAGGGATTCAAGTAGCCATTGCCCGCAACTGTGCTGATCACCCCTGTAACACTGTCCACCCGGCGAATCCGTTGGTTGCCGGTATCCGCGATGAAAAGGCTTCCTGCGCTGTCTACGGCGACGCCACTCGGCACAAATAACGCAGCCGCTGTTGCCGGTCCACCGTCCCCGGCGTAACCGTCAATGCCGTTGCCAGCAACTGTGGTGATCACCCCTGTGACACCGTCCACGCGGCGAATCCGATTACCGGTATCCGCGATGAAAAGGTTTCCGGCGCTGTCGAGGGTAACGCCCCAAGGCTCACATAGCGCAGCATCCGTTGCTGGCCCACCATCGCCGCTGAAACAATCCATACCGTTCCCGACAACCGTAGTGATGACCTGCGTGGCACCGTCCACGCGGCGAACCCGGTAGCTGTATGTATCCGCGATGAAAAGGTTGCCTGCGCTGTCTATGGCAACGCCACTCGGACCAGCTAACCCCGCAGACGTGGCCGGTCCACCCTCCCCGCTGTAACCATACATACCATTGCCTGCAACGGTCGTGATCACTCCTGTCGCAGCGTCCACTCGGCGCACCCGTTCATTGTCCCGATCTGCGATGAAAAGGTTGCCCCCACTATCCACGGCAATGTCAATCGCATCGTTCAATGCAGCCTCCGTGGCGGGCACGCCATCCCCGTTGTAACCACCTGCGCCATTGCCCGCAACCGTGGTGATCACCTGCGTGGCCGCATCTACGCGACGCGGCAACGGCAGTAGGACTAACTAACTGAGCAGACGTGGCTGGCCCACCCTCTCCTGAAACGTAGCAATTCTCACCACAAGAGGCACCACCAGCGACGGTGGTGATCACCTGCGTGGCAGCGTCCACCCGACGAACCCGGTAATTGCCTTGATCTGCGATGAAAAGGTTGCCCGCACTGTCGAAGGCAACACCTGCAGGACTACTTAACGCAGCAGACGTGGCCGGCCCGCTATCCCCGCTAAAACCATTGGTGCCATTGCCCGCCACTGTGCTGATCACCCCTGTAACACTGTCCACCCGGCGAATCCGGTTGTTGCCCTGATCTGCGATGAAAAGGTTGCCCGCACTGTCGACAGCAACGCCATTCTGATAGGACAACTCGGCGGAGGTGGCTGGCCCGCCGTCTCCGCTCCAACCCGAGCGGCCATTCCCGGCGTACACCGTCAATTGGCCACTAGCATCCACACGAAACACCCGGGTCCATGATGCTACGTAAAGGTTGCCAGAGGAATCCAAAGCCACAGCTGAGGCTGGCACGTTTGCCGAGAGCGCGGGCATATTATTGGGCCCCCCTCCGGCAACTGTAATGATGTTTTGCGCGAACGCAGGAACTGCTAAAAACGTGCAAAGGCAGACAGGAATCAGAAATCTCAGCTTGAGCATGATGAGTTCTCCCCTGTTCAAGGGAATGTCTACGAGGTTGTTTTTACCTGTCTTCGACCACGGGCGGAGTGCCAATGTCCTCGGTCTTCGGACAAGCAGCCTGAACGCCGTTATGCCAGTGTCCCCTCCGATTCCTTGGATTTTAGCCGGCAGTCTCGCCGAGCCATTGGAACTGTGCGAAGATCAGTTCGGTACGCATCTTGCTTCTCGCCTGGGGAATTACAATCCATAGAACACCTGAATTCCACATCTCCCAAGTCTGAGCACTCCTGTGGATATTCAAGTGGCAATCTACTCTTGAGAAGCATTCTGTCTCGCAATTCGAACAGCGTTTATGCCGCGTATCTTCGTAGTATTATGCGGAGTGTTCCACGTGTTTCACTCAGAGTCCTTAGGCCATCCTCGACTCTACCAATGTTCCTGTGAACGTTTACAAACAAAGTGCGATAATCACGGGCCGTGGATCGCAAAACCCCTGGAACGTATCGGGCAGCATCCCAAGTATCTGCATTCCTTAGCCCGCCACAGAAAGTAAGCCAGAAATAGCACATCATTCGTGATCCAGCCGAGAGTTACTGTTCGCGAATCTCGCGTCATTGTCCCCATGTGCCATGCATTTCTAGACTCGGCCTTCCACGGATATAGGGATCCGTACACGATTAGCACAATCACGATTAGGAGAATGCGATACAAGTTAAGTTAGACCTGGCTCACTCCGCATACGAACCAGCAGCGGTTGTTCGATTGTCGGGACATAATAATACGGAGCTGCAGAATTCTCTGCACTTCGAGTTTGCTTCTGACCTCCTCCTGTGGCCATAAACGCGTCAAAAAGTTCCGTTCGGCCGGTGTCTTGTGCTCGCCGATCAGCTTCTTGGTGGCACATTACACTAAGAGCTACCGGATTCTCGACCACGTCATCGCCCAACCGGCTCCGCGGCTGAATGTGGCCTGGTATGAATGTAACCCGTTGCATTGCTTCGAGAGGCCGTCGTGATTTTAACCAGCTTTAGTGGTGCAGAGCGCGGTCGCCGCGTGGAGGCGCTTTTGGCATCGGCGGCAACGTTCCTAGCGGCTCTGGGCTGGCTGGAGCGGTTACGTCCGTACAAGCCGATGGCATTCCCCGGTGGCGATCCGAGTCCCTTAGAAACGGCCCGCAATTATCTGGCCCGTACCCGCTGCGATCCTCGCAGGCAAGCGGAATCCGACGCAAACAGACCACTCTGCCAAAAGTCAGTGGCGGCTATGCTGAATTGGGATTAACGGAGATACGAGGACGCTATTGCGGTCGTTCCGGGAATAACTCTTAAGTATTCTATAGGTTTATATACACCCTCTACAAAAAATCTGTCAGACCTCCCGTGTCCGATGGGAGTCCGTGAACATAATCTCCCTGTTTTCAGCGCATCAGGCAAAAGTGCTAAAACCTGGCAGGCAAATTGCCCCTGACAAAACATCGACGCATCACGGCTACCCTCGGAGGCAAGAAGTCGTGCACAAAAGCATTGCTTTTATTTTCTTTCTCTTAGGTGTCCCAGTCGTTTACGGCCAAGTTGATGTACTGACTGCCCAATATGACCTGAGCCGCACGAGCAGTAACATACAGGAATCAATACTGACTCGATCGAATGTAAACAGCTCGCAATTTGGAAAGCTCTTTTCGAGAACGTTGGATGCTCCATTCTACGCATCGCCGCTCATTGTAACGAATTTCAACGTGCCCAGGGTGGGCCTACGAAATGTCGTGTTCATAGCAACCCTCGGGAACACCGTGTACGCTTACGACGCGGACGATCCCAATGCAACTAGCCCCTATTGGTCTGTTAACCTAGGGACTCCTATTTCCACTGGCTGCTGTTATCTCGGCCCAACACTTGGAATCCTCAGCACTCCAGTCATTGACCGATCCACGAACACAATCTATGTGACGGCTATCATTCAGTCCACAGACACGGGTCTTTACGTGTTCGCGCTTGACCTTAGCACAGGGACCCGTAAGTTCAATTCGCCACGCAGGATCGTCTTTACTTTCCCGTCTGGGGTCACCAAGACCGATGCTTACGGCTGGATACAGAGGGCCGGGCTATTGCTTTACAACAACCTGCTGTATGTGGGGACATCGAATGTCCTGGAGAATGATACGGACCACTTCAGTCAGGAAGGATTTATTGTCCTGCTCAAGGCAGATGACTTGAGCGTTCAACTGGCCAGCTTCGAGACTACTCCTACCGGGCAAGGCGGCGCATTCTGGCAAGCAGGTCGTGGTCTCGCTGCCGATTCATCCGGGAATGTTTTCGTCGTGGTGGACAGCGGGGCCTATAATCCACCTCAATCGTTCGGTGTTTCCGTCCTGAAGTTTATTCCCGGAACGCTTTCGGCATCGGACTGGTTTACTCCGGCAAATTGGAGCTTCCTCTACAACCACAACCTGGACCTGACCGCTAATGGGGTTACGCTGATACCTGGAACAAGCCTAGCTTTTACGGGCGGGAAAGCTGGAGTGATTTACTTGTTGGATCAGACTAGCTTGGGCGGCCTTGAGCCAGGTTCAGGAAGCACTCCGCTGCAACAGTTTCAGGCATCTCAGGGGTGCGGCCCAACAGATTGCGCTCAGCATCTGCCTACCGCGTTTTGGCCCCACCAGACCAATCCTATTCTGTATGTGTGGGATGTCCACGACTATCTCAGGGCCTTCCCGTTCGATCTCCTTTCGCAACGATTCCTGATTAATAGCGCAACCTTCGGATCTCTTTTGCCATCACGGGCTGGGGGAATGACCATCAGTTCTAACGGAAGCACCGATGGTAGCGGAATCGTGTGGGCAACAACGGCCTTACTTGACCCGTACGCTTCCGCCGTACCAGGGACACTTCGAGCGTACAATGCCAATGATATCCAGGAAGAACTTTACAATTCGGACCAAAACTCCAGCCGGGACGCGATGGGCACGTTCGTTAAGATGTCAACTCCTATCGTGGCCAATGCCAAGGTCTACGTGAATACGCAATCGAACGTTCTTGTTGTGTACGGACTGCTTTGTCAAGCGAACACGGGATCGGCAATAAAGATTATTCGTGGGCCGTTTCGCTTGTTGCCAGGCTCAATTCATTTCACGCAGCAGTTGAGCATTTTGAATGAGGGAAACAGTGCTATTGGCGGACCGTTTACACTCTTGTTGAGCGGTCTTTCCACCGGTGTAAATTTGACTGGCATGAGCGGAAGAACCTCGTGTACTCAACCTGTGGGGAGTCCTTACATTCAACTGTCCGGCACGCCGTTGTGGCTGACCCCTGGGCAATCCTTCAAAGTTCAGCTGGACTTTACACTTAACGGGGCAACCGGCATTACTTTCACGCCGATCCTGCTAGCTGGAAGTGGAAGCCAGTAAGCAATGACGAGCAAGACTTTCAGGATTGGGTTGCTCGTATTGCTGGCATTGATGGCGAGCCAAATGTTCGCGAACTCTTTATACTTCGTCAGCGTTGACACCTCCACGTTGCCTTCCTTTCAGGGTCCATACCAACTCTACTTGAATCTTCTGGATGGAAATGGCACCGGTGATGCGAACAATACCGTCACCTTGGATACATTTGTCTGCACCGGGGCCTCGTTGAGCGGCTGCCCATCAGGCGTGCACTCCCTAACGGATTCCAGTTTTTCGACTTTGACGACTTTTGGCTTTACAGCAGGAGGGGGGGTGGCGTTCAGAGTTGGGCTTACGGGGAATTTAGACGCGAATCTGGTTCCCGATTCCTTCCAGCTAAGCATTCTTGATGGCAGCTTCAATCCTCTGCCGACAACGGACCCGTCCGGATCGGATGCTGTTCTGTTCGCGCAGTTTGATCAAAGCAGTCCGATCTTGCAGGGTTATGGCTCCCCCAATGGAGCCGCGATCACGATCGAGCCGGTCCCCGAACCGGAACTCGGGCTGCCGGTATCGTTGACCGGCTATAGGCCAGACCCACATGGAGGGCTTGCCTGAACTCCACACAACAATATCTTGCCGCAGGAAGGACACGTGGTCGGCATACCTTTGGGAAAACGGGCCGCGTTGGCAGGATTCCCTTTCTGGAGACCGTTGAGGGCCGAGCCAAAGCCGATGGCCTCGTCGATCTCATGCGAGACCAAGGCCATGAGGTCGTATTTATTGGGGCGTTGTGGACCGCTCTTAGCTCAAACACACTTGCGGACTCGCAATGTATCTCGGGCTGGGAACTTCGTTCGAGATGAAATTAGAAAGCGAACCACTGACGTGGCGCGGCTCGGCCGCTCTCAATGCGATCGAGGTCTGCCATCCAATCACGGCAACTCCACGTCGCAAGTGCGAACCTTCGTCAACGACAAGTTGCTGCGCACGCTCTCTGACCGGTCTAATAGGCCAAGAATCACGGCCAGTATGAGGGCAAGCAAAGCATCAGCGATCTCGGCTACCCTCCCCGGAAGGTGAATTTGAATCACCTCGATCGCGCCGCTAACATCGCCCACGGCAACAGCCGGCTAGGCGCCAGCCGACCTTAGCAATTACATAGCCAGATGGCCGAATCGCGACTTGGGGTCCTGGGTCCTGACAGGCACCCCCAAGACCGTGAAGCACGCAGTGGGAGTGCGGTGGGAGATGCAGAGGGAATCTGGCCGTTGACCGCTTCTGGCAGAAATCCTAGACTGACAGCCAGGGATCTGTGCATGAGCTTGACGTACATCAAAGCGAGAATCACGAACCCGGCAAATCCGCGAAAGTCTGCTGACCTCGAATTCCTTGTGGATTCGGGCGCGGAGTATTCAGTGGTTCCAACTGGGGTTTTGAAGCGCCTGGGCATCAAGCCGAGGACGAAACGTACGTTCATCCTTGCAGACGGCTCAACAGTAGAGCGTAAGATGGGTCATGCCCTCTTCCGGCTCAATGGAAACGAAGGCGCCTCCCCACTGATTTTGGGACAAAAGGATGACAGCACACTGTTGGGCGTGGTTTCTCTTGAAGCGCTTGGCCTGATTCTCGACCCCCTAAAGCGCGAACTGCGGTCCCTGCCAATGGTTTTGGGTGCTTCTCCACGCCCTGACGTACAGCATGCGAAGAATCAAAACGTCTTCGTGCCGAACACGGTAGATGATGATGTACTCACCCACAGGAAAGCTCCGCAGGCCATGGCGGAGGTCGTCGCGGCGACGACCGAATGCTAGGATGGCTGCGCGGGTGGTCCAGCTTGGCGACTCGCTCGTGGCCGCCGGAAATGCGCTCAGCGCCGCAAGAAGCAGACTCGATTGGTCCAGTCCCATTTCGCGGTTTCCCTGAAGAGGTTGCTTAAGGCTAGGACTAGGCCGCCCATATCCGCCGGCGAGATAGTCTTTTCGTCGACAAAAATCACTCCGCCGTGCTTTCGTTCTTCTTCGCCCCAGGCCTTGAGCAGTGGGGGAACCGTTCTTCGGTCGTACGTGACGAGCGTCAACCCTTGAGCGGCAGCCTGTTGCAAACAGGCGGAGTCTGGCTGTCCCAAGCATTCCCCGTCTTTCCATTCCGCCAGACAACTAACTACGAGCGACCGATCACGACGGCGAAGGCCATCTGCGACCGTCGGTGAGATGTGCTCATCCAAAAGTAGCTTGAGCATTCTCAGCTCTTTGGCGCTCTTTTGGAAATGAATTCGGTGGCCTGTGGCAACATGCGCTTCAGCGTCTCAAAATCGGTTTGAGCGTTCTCGGACAGGGCCCCCTCGATCTCTTCGGGGAAGGCCTTTGCGTAACTAACGGCGGCTTGGACTTTCACCTCCGGCCATTTGAGCTGTCTGGCGACGGCGGAGACATCGCCCCTGTGGCTCTGAACGAGCAGCATTACCTCCCACACAGCAAGCGAACTCCCTTGGATGTAGGCTTGTCGGCCTGCGGATGAATCGCGAAAGTCGATGAACGCGAATTCCGACCGTCTCAGCCCCTCCTCAACCAACCGGGCGCTAGCATCGCTGGGCGTCCATCCGTGCCGATTAGCCATTCGCTTGAGGCGCTTTCCGCTCTCTGCTGGCAGACGCATGCTGACGACAACGGAATGAGTCTTTGTCATGGAGTTTCTTCGCTCTCCTACAATGTAAGTGTTGTAGCTATTGTAGCATTTCTGAAGTGATTGCGGTGCTGTGGTTCGCCAAAATTCCGTGCTTACCGTTGGGACCATCCAACTTGAACTGGATCTTCTCAGCCAACTGGGTCTAATCGAACGCTCAACAGTTGGCAAACAGGTCTTTTATCGCGCCAATTGCAGCCATTTAGTGCCCACAAACTCCGCGATGGGATTGGTGTTTCTGGAAACCTGGATTATGCACAGATTCCGCCTCATCTGAGGTGAAATCTGGAATTCCGACCTAAAGAGCTAGGCTGATTCTAAGTGCGTCGTCGACCTCTTTCATAATTTTCGTGCTCAGTTGACCATAGATATCGCCAAGGCGAGCTTCATCAACAGTTCGGATTTGGTTACACAGCACGTAGCTATCCTTGTCCAGACCGCCTTCGCCTTTCGGGACAAGGATCCAAATGGGCGGAGGTTTGCGAATGTGCTCGGCGCCCGTTATTGCGGCGACGATCACAAGGGGTGAATTCTTGTTTCCAATATCGTTCTGAATTACGACGCAGGGCCGTTTCTTGCGAATTTCTCGCCCGATTGTAGGATCAAGCCCGACCGCGACAACCATCCCGCGCACGACCCTGCCGGGCATTAGAGGGTTTCATTATCCGAGTATGCGAATTCTTCGGCGATTTGCCGATCTAATTCACCGTGTGTGCGATACCCCTCTGCAAGTGCTTTTTCAAGTTCCGCTTTCTTTAGGTGTTCTAGATAAGACTCGACAGCAGACCGAATCAGTTTGCTGCGATCAGTAGAGAGTTGGGATGCTGCCTGTTCAGTTTCCTTGAGTAGCGTCTCAGAGAACTCGACAATCACCTTTTTCGTCGCACTTGCTGTACTCAAACGTCTCTCCTTACCCGATTTTGTTTGCCGTCCCTTCGGCAACACTCGTCCCGGTTTTTGAGTGTTATGCATATATAATCCTCGATAGCAATTGTCAAATATTTCTTCTTAGATAACCGTATGTGCTGTGATCTATGCCTTAGTATCAGCATTTAGAAAGCCAAATGATCGGAGCTACACTAGCGGGCGGGCTATCAGTTAAGTACTGGAGTTCAAAGGGCGATTTACTTGGATTCCTGTTGAAGACTGTTCGTTGTGAACACAATTGCATCGTCGTCAGTCCAAAACTGATCAAAAACTCGCCATTTTGAGTATATCACTTCACACTGTGTTTGGATGTCCGAAGGCCTACCTAAGATGCATATAGTTAGGAATACTGTACATACTACTTTACTATGTTAATCTATATATTGTCATTATGGTGCTAAGTTCGCACTTGTGGGTACATTGTCCGAGGGCTTCGAACGGTCCGCTGCCTCGCCGCTCCTACCTCGTAGGCTACAGATCATGGGTTCTGAAGCTTCCTCTGACTTAGCCCGAGCTTTCCTTGCTCGGCAGCATTCGAAAAGGTTTGTTTTTGCCCCAGCGGTAGGTTGCGAAATCCTGGTCCAGCGTAAGAATATCCGCAGTTCCAAACTGGTCCGCCAAAAGAATCAGGCAGGCATCCGCAAAATCAATCTTCCGGTCGCGGTATTTTCGTAGCACCTGCTTGACACCAGCCGCTTCTTGCGAAAGCTGAAAAGCAACCTGAAAAATCCCAGCGGCCACGTTTTCGATCACGGCCTCTTGCGCGCCCGACAAGTTTCGCAATAAGTAGCAACTTTCTGTAATGACGGCTTCGCAAGTGATTAGCGGCGCCTCCAATTGTCGGATCGTCTGAGCGCACGCCCGGTGAAACCTCTCACTGCGGTCCAGCAGCGCAACGATGATACCCGTGTCGAGCAGGACCGGCCTCACCGCCCAAAATCCCGTAAGTGTTTCTTGTTCGATCCCAGGT
>QHYS01000033.1 GCA_003223325.1 Acidobacteriota bacterium | reverse complement strand
AGCGGCCCAAGCGCCCACTCATTTTCCCAAAGATGCCGCCTCCCTCCGAAGGGTTGCATGATACTATAGAAGAGTTGTTACAGAGAACTACGATTTACTATAGTGCGTCTTTTATGATATGTATGAGGGTGTTTAATACGGTAGGATCTGTGCCGATGCCTAGTAGGTGAAAGATGGCACGAAATGAAAGCCCACTTCGGCACATATGACCATTAGCACGATTGAAGTAGGTGATATTCAGTCTGTGCCTGCATCCTGAGCCTAAGCAAATCTAACGATG
>QHYS01000032.1 GCA_003223325.1 Acidobacteriota bacterium | reverse complement strand
GGACCATCTGAACGACTGGCTAAACTGGTCGGTGGCGTCGCTGTCATCAAAGTCGGGGCTGCCACGGAGACCGAGTTAAAGGAAAAGAAAGCTCGCGTCGAAGATGCCATGCACGCCACCCGCGCAGCCGTCGAGGAAGGCATTGTTCCGGGCGGCGGCGTAGCTTTGCTGCGTTGTATACCAGCCCTTGAGAAAATCAAGGCCAGCGAAGACGAAGCGATTGGTGTGAACATCGTGAAGCGTGCGCTCGAAGAACCGGTTCGGCAGATTGCGCAGAACGCGGGCTTTGAAGGCGCGGTGGTCGTCGGTCGAATTCGAGAGTCGAAAGAAGACCACTTCGGATTCAACGCCGAGACTGGCGAGTATGGCGATCTCGTAAAGATGGGAGTCATCGATCCCGCCAAGGTCACGCGATTGGCATTACAGAATGCTTCCTCTGTCGCTGCGCTGATGCTGACGACGGAAGCGCTGGTGGCCGAAATCAAGGAAGAAGAGCAGAAGGCTGCAGCAGCTGGTGCTGTTCCCGGAGGAGGAATGTATTAAACAGTGATTCTTGCTGCGTTCGGAGCACATAAGCGGGGCGCTGCGACCCGCGGTGCCCCGCCGCTGTGATGAAGTGGCAACGTTCAAATATTATAGCTAACAAATCACTGCGAGTTGCAGGGGGCGCGTTTTCTATAACAACATTTTAAAGGGTCTATTTAACAAGGGAGTATGAGCATCCTTCCGCCGCAGGTGTACGCGGTCGTCTGACGACTCCTTTTTGACCACTGAATGTCGAAGAGCTTACACGGTACTCGCGAATATGAACTGCTCGTAAACGCGACGATTAGAAAACGTCTTGTCGGGGAAGACGGCCATGGAGCTATCCAATTTGCAGCGATACAAGAGCCTACTGTTGGAGAAGCAGCGTGAGCTATCACCTGTCCGAGACCTAGTGCCAGCAGCAGGTGGCTGGGAAGGTGATGTCATTGATCAAGCTAATGCCGATGCCGAGGCGGAGCTTCAAATCCGTATGCAAGAAACCGACGCCCAGCTCCTGGAAGCGATTGAGGAGGCCCTCGCTAGCATGGAAGACGGCACGTATGGCATATGTTCGAACTGCAATCGGGTCATTCCCAAAGCTCGGCTGGAAGCAGTGCCTTGGACCCGATTTTGCCGGGCGTGCATGGAAGCCCTGGAAGTTGATTCGTGCCAAGGAAGCCAGGAGCAAGTCGCATAGAATCCGGATACAATGCTTCTACTCGTCTCTCGAGGGGTCGTCTCCGTGCAGGGTTTGCTGGAGCTGCGAGTAGTATTCACGCTTAAGCTTTTCTAAGTCTTGCTTGACCAAGTTCAGCCCAAATACGCAGAGCTCGAAATTCTGCGAGAGCCTGCGGAACAACGGCGCTTCGTCAGGCCTTCAAAGAAATCGCGCAATGAGCGCCCGCCTCTTGAACTTAGTTCAGAAGCCATTGCATCCACCCGCACTCCATCGTCCAAAATTTTAGCCATCCACATAATCTGCGTCAATTCTCGCAAATCCACTCACAAAGAGGAGTAAGGATATGCAAACCCAGCCGATAGTTCGTTTCCCTAAGATGATCCGAGCAGCAGCAATCACACGATGGCAAGACCGGAAGCTATCACTCTGTGTAGCAGGCGTCCCCACGCGACAGAGGTGCACCGGCATCGGATTCGGTCTTTTGATCGGTGCTCAGCTCGCCATTCTCATCTCCAACCGTGTTCCGGTGTTCATTGATGGGGGCATTCGCAGGGGAACCGATGCATTCAAGGCCCTCGCATTGGGAGCCAAGGCCGTTGGGATCGGGCGTCCTTACCTGTGGGGATTGGGAGCTTTTGGTCAGGCCGGCGTCGATCGCGTGATTGAAATCCTACAGGGAGAGCTAAAACTGGCGATGGGCAATTGCGGCACGCAGACGGTCAGCGATATCAACCGCGAGTACGTCGCCACACCCAACTGGAAAATCTAGAGGGACCTGATCGTATTCGGACCTTGCCGGGCAATGAGAGGTAGCGCTGCCACACGCCGAATCGAAGCGAGTTTTTCTCACAGTGGTTCGGAAAGCTGTCTGGCGAAGGTTTTCCGAGCCACTTTTCCGGGTTTCCTGGGCGATTCGGAGCACAGTGCCGACGCCAACCCCCAACTCGCGCGAAATCTTTTTCCAGCCGAAACCCTGTGCGCGCAGCGCGGCAATCTTTGAGGCATCCAGGATGACTTTCGGACGTCCGAGCTTCTTGCCCTTGGCTTTGGCGTTTCGCAGTCCGGCCGCGTTGACCACGCTTCCTGTAAAGCCTGGGCCAATGTTGCAAGCTGAACGGGCTGGTCTGACATTTTGAATCTCTGAGAGTCGGCTTCCTTCTCAAGTTCGATTACGAAAGAGTCCTCGGAGCGCGATACGGTGCCGAATGCGTAGCCCACGCTCTGGGTCTTTGTTCTTCACATCTCCGGAGTTTGCGTCCCCTCGTCCTCGGCCTCCGCCATTTTTAGTAAGGCGAGGCCGGTCACGAGGGGCATCGTTTCGGCTTTTTGACGCTGTCCTCCCTTCTATGTAAAATCGCGATCCGAATGAATCCTCTAGTCGGAGATCGTGGCTGCTCTAGGGTTTTCTCTAACAACCGGACCACGCCGCCATTTCGACGTCCTGACTGTGATCCAAACCGACGAATCTCCTTTTCGCGAACATCCGCTTATTTCCTGAGTGTCGTTGTCAAGACAGTGGTGCTCATCGTGAGCGCCAGCTCTGCACAGGCCCAGGTTTCCGCAGTGATCTCCGGAAAAGTGGAAGATGCATCCGGCGGCGGAGTGGGCGGCGCAGCTGTAACGGTGAAGAGTCTCGAGACGAGAGCAACTCGGGCGGTGACCACAGATGATGCGGGAAACTACCGACTTCTCTCCTTGCCTCTGGGCCTGCAAGAATTGAAGGTTGAAAAAACGGGCTTCAAGGCCGCGATGCGGACAGGTATTAATCTCGTCGTGGGACAAGAAGCGGTGGTGAATGTAAGACTCGAGGTTGGAGAATATCTCCAGCAAGTCACCGTTTCCGAAGATGTTCCCGTGGTGAATACCACCACCGCCGCTGTTTCAGGGCTGGTGGGCGAGCGCGAAGTAAAGGATTTGCCGCTCAACGGCCGCAGCTTCGACAACCTGATTACCCTGAACCCAGGCGCGATCAACTACAGCGCCATGAAAAGCCCGCAAACGAGCACCAGCAACGGGAACACGTTTTCGGTAGCGGGCCGGAGGACCGGCGAGAATCTGTTTTTGCTCAACGGGATCGAGTACACCGGATCCAGCCAATTGGCCATCACCCCGGGAGGAGCCAGCGGTTATCTCCTGGGAATCGATGCGGTACGCGAATTCAATGTGCTCACAGATACCTACTCTGCCGAATACGGTAAACGAGCGGGCGGGCAGGTGAGCGTGGTCACGCGTTCGGGCACGAACGCGCTGCACGGTTCCACTTTCGAGTTTCTGCGCAACAGCGCCATGGATGCGCGCAATCCGCTTACACAAGAGTCTTCGGTTCCTACTTTTAGGCAGAACCAGTTTGGCGCCGCGCTGGGCGGCCCGCTCAGCAAAGATCGATGGTTTCTGTTTGGCAACTATGAAGGATTCCGGCAGGCGCTAGCAGTCGATAACATCAGCGTGGTTCCCGACGCGCAGGCTCGCCAAGGCGTTTTGCCGGCAAATGTGATCACCGGCAAGTTCACCCCGAATCCCGCGATGTTGCAATACATGGCCTTGTGGCCCGTTCCCAATGGCCCGGAATTGCTGAGCAACGGGCTTTTTAGCGGGACAGCTTTTTCCTTCAATACTCCAAAACAGTCCATCCGCGAAGATTTCGGCACCTCCAGAACAGACTACAGGATCAGCGATCAAGACACGCTTTCGGCCGCCTACACCCTCGACGACGGCACAAGCCTGCTTCCTTTGGCTGATCCTCTGTTTGCATCCCATACGACGCTGCGCATGCAGGTGGCGAGCATGCAGGAAACGCATATTCTTTCGCCGCGAGCGCTGAACACGTTTCGCGCCGGATTCTCCCGCGCAGGATTCAACCTGGACTCTTCACTGCTGGCGTCCTTTCCGCCGAGCCTGTCTTTTGTGGCCGGAGAAGGTCCCGGCGGAATCGTCATCAATGGCGGTGTGACGACGACCGGGATGTCCAGCATCACTTCGGCCGGCCCGAACAACGCGGCCGGCGTGTGGAATCGCCGGAACCTCTTCACCTTTGCCGACGATTTTCAGATTGTGAAGAATAGCCATCAACTCAGCTTCGGCCTATGGTTGCAGCGGCTCGAAGACAATGAGGATTCCGCTTCGCGCCAATTAGGCCAGGCGACCTTTACAAGCCTGCAGACCTTTTTGCAAGGGACGGTGAGCTCGTTTCAAGTAGTGCCCAGTGCAAATGAGCTGGGCTGGAGAAGTCTTCTGGGCGCGTGGTATTTGGAAGATACGATGAAGTTCCGGCCTAATTTGACGCTCCAGGTCGGCGTTCGGGACGAATTCACCACCGGCTGGAACGAGGAGTCCGGACGGGCCGCCAATTACATCACCGATCCGTCGGGAATCCTGGTCACGAATCCGATCGTTGGCGCTTCGGCTTTTACGCAGAATAACGCGAAGCGTTTGTTCGGCCCCCGGTTGGGCCTCGCCTGGGACGTTTTCGGAAATGGCAAGAGCGCGGTCCGCGCCGGATTCGGCACGTACTACTCGCTGATCGACGACCTTGCCTTTCTGCTGAATTCACTTCCGCCCTGGAACGGCGCTGTTTCGTACAGCAATCGCCCTTTGGCTTCCGTTCTCCCGGTGACTGCTAGAGTGCCTCCAGCGCCCTCCTGCGGTCCGGGCGTGCCGGCGCCCTGTACAATTTTTGCGCCCCAGGGAGTCCAGGCGGACGCAAAGACACCGACCGTCGAGGAGTGGCATTGGACGATCGAGCAACAACTCGATCTCCAAACGGTCGTTCGCATTGGATACGCGGGCTCGCATGGATATCACGGGTTGCTTAGCGTGGATCCCAACGCGGTCCTCGCGCAGATTTGCTCGGCGCCGGTGGGCTGCCAAGCAGGTGGCGTTGGCACGACGAAGGGCACCATACCGCAAGGCGCGCAATACCTGCCTGTCGTTGCCAGCCGCCCCAACCCCTATCTTGGGGCTGGGTTCTTCTGGTATACCGAAGGCAATAGCAGCTATAACGCTCTCGAAATTGACGTACTCCGCCATTTGAATCGAGGGCTGCAACTTCGAGGCAATTACACCTGGTCGAAAAATCTCGACGACAATTCAGCCCTGACCGGTGCGCAAGCCAATAATCAGCCGCAGATGATCCTGGATCGAAATGACGTGAGTCGTGACTGGGGTCCGTCCGCCTTAAATGTCGCCAGCCAGGCCAGCATCTCCGCGATTTATGAGCTGCCTTTTGGTCAAGGCAAGCCCTGGCTGAACCGTCTGAGAGGGGTAAAAGGCAAGCTGATCAATGGCTGGCAAGTGAACGGAATCACCACTCTGCTCAGCGGTTTTCCGATCACGCCGCTGATCGGCACGAACCTTTCCGGCGATGGAGACACCAGAAATCCCGACCGGCCTTGCTTCAATCCAAACTTTGCCGGTCCCGTCATCCTGGGGAATCCGAACCAATGGTTCAATCCCAATGCGTTCATTCTGCCGACGCGAGGAACCTACGGCAACGTGGGAAGAGGTGCGCTGACCGGGCCCGGTTTGGCGGATTTGGATCTCTCCGTATTCAAAAATACCGCGCTATCGGAAAGGGGCACGCTCGAATTCAGGGCGGAATTCTTCAATGCGCTCAACCGGTCAAATTTTGGCGTACCAAACACCATCGTGTTTGCCAACGGCACAGTTAACGCTTCGGCAGGACTAATCACCACAACGGCAACCGCAGCGAGGCAGATTCAATTCGGTTTGAAGGTACTTTTCTGACTGTGGTACGCAAAAATTCCATCCACCCTCCCGATAAGTAACGGGCGGGGGAGGCTTTCAGCTTTGTCCGGTCTGCTTTCGGGAAGACGACGGGCAAGACGACCACGACGCGGCCATTCAGACGCTCCCATGCCGTGTTTTCCCACAAAGCCGATAATCTTTTCTGCAAAGCGACTTTCCATGAGATGCCACCACCTGGAGCCGCCCGTCTCGGAGACGAAAAGAACGGTGCCGTTAAACCACAGGCGGTCCCGCGTGTGCGCAGGTCGACCCAGTTGTGCAGGGGGACATCGTGGGGACAAGAAAAAGGTGTTTGGGGATGGTCCCGAAGCTGCTAACTGACGCCAGAGAAACAAGTTATTGGATTTGAAGTTCTCTGTTAACAGCTGAACGCTCATCATCTATCTTGGAGCCGAAGACGGGCAAACCGGAAATCATCGACTCGAATTCAAAACGCCGTTATTTGTAGAAAAATAGAATTGGCGTCTGACCCGGTTTTGAGCAACGGCCCAAGGTCGTTTCTGATCGCGAGTCTGAAAATCGCCGATGTCACGCCAATGTAACGCGAAGCGTGGGAAAACGCGGCAAATTGCGAACAAAAGTTGAATAACAGAGGAGAAGCTGGCTCACCGCGTTTCGTCAGAAATTGCTGATTTTCTTCGGTTAGCGCCAACTCCGGCAAGATTTGATTAAATCACTGCGACGGCTGTTAACCGAAATGTTGCAGGTTCTAGTCCTGCAAAGCGCTTACAAATTACCGCTATCTGGCGAGGACCAGCCGAATTTTATGAAGGAGAACGAAGTGTCGTGGGTGTGCGGGATTTGTGCGGGTATCCACCACAATTGGCGCCTAAATGCTACAGAGCTCGGCTCCAATTGCTGTTGATTCTTTTGTTGGTTACTGGAGCAGTTTGTAGCTGTTGGGCCGTTTGCGGGTCTTTTAAGCCGTTGGTCGTGGGTTCGACCCCCACCGCCCCTACCACCCTAACCACCGTCGATGCCACAAACTGCTACCGAAGGGTTGCAGGCCCGAATCCTGCGCCGGGCAACCTCAGCCAAAAGCGGGAACACGAAAAAATTTGGTTGTTCGCCGAACGGCAGGTAGACGCGTCAGGCCAACTTCGTCACGAGACGCTTTTGAAGCGGCGGGGCAGGGTCGCAATTCTGTTCACAATGTGAAGTTTCTGCAATCCGCTGGCCCTCGCTCAACTAAAATCAAGCGCTTAAGTTTGCGATCGTTGGGCATGCGCCCAAACTTTCCAGCGGTTCGCTCTTTCAACGGAACTTTGAGTAAAGGGGTGCTCGATGAGGAGAGCGTTTATTGGGAGAGTGGCGATTCTAGCTTTTTTCCTGCTTACTGTGGTTCCACCTAGCTTTTCTCAGGCTACTGCGCTCGCGCAACTGAACGGCACGATCCGGGATCAAACCGGCGCCGTTGTGCCCAGGGCCACGATTAGCCTTCGCAATAAGGACACCAACCAAACCCAGACAAGCTCTTCCGGCAATGAAGGCTATTATACTTTTGCGAATGTCCCGCCCGGCAGCTATGAGCTCTCGGTGGAGGCTCCCGGCTTCTCCAAAACGACGCGAGACATCCCGCTCAGCGTAGGCCAAATCGCGACCTCGGATGTCTCGCTCACCGTTGCCACGGCCGAAAAAGAAGTTGTCGTCAACGCGGAGGCCGGCGCCGTTATCGAGCCGACGCGCACGGAAGTGAGTCAAGTGGTCGGTCTCCAGCAAATCCAGGAGCTGCCGATCAGCGGCCGATTGTTCACCGATTTCGCTCTATTGAGCCCCGGCGTGGCCACCGGCCGTATCAGCCTGCAATCGACGTTTACCGACCCCAGCACCACGCGCATATCCTTTGGCGGCCAGCGCGACCTGGACAACGAAGTTACCGTGGACGGCGCCGACGACATCAACTCGGCCACGGGTTCGCAGCGCGCAACGCCCGCGCAGGAAGCCGTCAGCGAATTTCGCGTGGTGAACAACAGTTTTGAATCCCAGTACGGCCGGGCGCTCGGCGGCATTGTCAACATCGTTACCAAATCGGGAACGAACGAGGTTCACGGATCGGTTTATGAATATTTTCAGAATGACGCCCTGGATGCCCGCTCACTCCTCCAACCGGCCCCACTTGCCGATACGCTACGCCAGAATCAATTCGGCGCCACGCTGGGAGGGCCCATCAGGAAGAACAAGACGTTCTACTTCGTGAATTACGAGGGACAGCGCCGCTCCCAAGCGCCCACTTATCCTCAAGTTCTCTTCGCGCCGACCGCTTCGCAATTCACTCCACTGGGTCTTCCCAATCCGTTTCCCGGTGCCACCGTCCTGCAAGCCATTAACACCGTCAAGGGAAGCCTTGGCCTTGCTCCGGAAGACCTGACCATCTTGAAAACGGCCAACGTCGATAACGGCTTCGTCAAGGTCGATCATCAGCTCAACGAAAAGAATCGCCTATCCGCCCGCTACTCGATTCAAGGCGCCACCGATCTCAACATGCTCGTCGGCGAAACGCTGGACGGCGGCGGCATCGGCATGCCCAGCAGCGGGCGCAACGGCTTACTGCGGGATCAGGCCCTGGTGGGCACGTGGACCTCGCAATTGCAGCCCAATATCGTAAACACCGCGCTCGTGCAGTGGGCCCGGCGAAATTACGGGTTCCCAGGAGTCACGGGGCAGCCCAATCTCGACGTTCCGAACTTGCTTCTGTTCGGCCACAATTTCGGCGCTTTCGATCGCTACAACGAAACACGCCTGCAGTTCTCCGACACCGTCTCGTGGGTGAAGAACAAGCACTTCGCCCAATTCGGCTTCGATAGCAACTACATCAAGAACTTCGTCGTCTGGCCGGGATTCACTCCCTCGCGCGATATCTTTCCTAGCTTGTCCGATCTTCTGGTATCGAGCAGCTCGAATTGGGGTTCCACGCCGTGTCCGCCGCCTCTGGTTGGCTTGACGGCTCCTTGCATCGCGGCATTCTTTTGGGGTGCGCCGATTGGCTCCGGCCCATTCAATCCCAATGCTCCTTCGCCTCCGGTACCCACCACCTGGCAGAACGCCTATCTCCCCTCGGAGGCCTCGAACTTCAATGTGTTTTTGAACCACAGCTACTACGGCTTCTTCGCGCAAGACCAGTGGAGAATCGCTCCCAAGCTCACCTTGAACTACGGCCTGCGCTATGACTTTGAGACCGGCCTGGGTTTCTATATCGATCCCGATTATCGCGAGGTTCAACCCCGCGTCGGCATTGCCTACTCACCCGATCCAAAAACGGTCATCCGCGCCGGATATGGAATCTTTTTCGACCGCTACAATTTGACTTTCTTTTTCGTCCCTGGGCCTCAGCGTCCTCCGGTGATTCCCGGCTTGCCCACCAACAACAACGACACCACCGGTACATGGCTCCTGAACAGCCTCTTCCTTCCCACGCCGTGCTTCCTCTCCGGATGCCCCCAACCCGGCAGCGCCGTTTGCGTCACTCGCGGATGTTCGAATAATGGCGGGCCGCCGCTCCCGGCAGGCACCGCGCCCCCGCCGCTGGTCGACGCGGCGTTCGAGAATCTCATTACCTCCGGTTCTTTTCCGGCTAACTCGCTCTTTGCGCAAGGAGGCACTCTGGCGGAACGAAACCTTCGCGCTCCCTATTCCGAGCAGGCCAGTTTCGAAATTCAGCACCAATTCACCACCGGCCTCAGCGCGAGTATCGGCTACCTGTTCGTGGCCGGTCATAAGCTCGTCCGTCCGCTCGACCTCAACGTGGGCCCAGCGGTTGGGACGGAAACCGGAACCGGTAAGCTCATTTACGACTACGCCATACCGTGGCCCGGCGCCGCGCCTCTGCCCTGGGGCCCCTTTGGCACCAACGGAATCTTCTACATCACCGATTCGAGCGGCAATTCCTCGTACAACGGCCTGCTGCTACAGGCGCAAGAAAGAATCGGGCGCTATTTCTCGCTCAACGCCAATTACACCTTCTCGAAGACGCTGGATAACGGCACCTTCGTCACGTTCGTCAGCACTCCGCAATCGTTCCAGCAGAGAGATCTCGAACGAGCCCTGTCGAACCAGGACGTTCGCAATCGCTTCGTCGCCAATTTCATCCTGGACGCACCCTCCCGCGGCCCGTGGCGCAATTTCAAGTTCAGCAGCATTATCACCGTGCAGTCGCCGCGTCCTTTCACCGAGTTTGTCGGCTTTGACGCCAATAACGACGGCAATCCCGTCACCGATCGCGTAGGCGAATCGGCGCGCAATGTGTATGAGGGCGATAACCTCCGCTCTTGGGACTTGCGCCTCTCGCGCATCGTGCACTTGGCCGGCGAGCGCTATCGGCTCCAGCTCATCTTCGACACGTTCAACATCCTCAATCGTCCCGATTTCTGCGGCGGCGCCGTGCCCCAGCACTACAATGACGCCGCCTCGCTCGGAATCCAGAGCTTCTCGGTAGGGAACTGCCCGGCCGGCGGCCCTCCGGTTCCGAATAACCTGTTCGGTACGCCCCGGACGATGTTCAATCCCAGGCAGTTCCAGCTCGCCGTCAAACTCTTGTTCTGAAGAAACACCTCGCAAAAGAGTGGCAGGACAGTATCGGAGCGAGTTGCTATTCGGCAGAGGCGCCCAGGCCATAAAGTACTCTGTCGAATCGAGGCTCAAAAAGGGATGTGCCAACTTCAATCAGCGAAGTTTGCAGATGCTAGCTAAAGGTTGTTGCAAAACCCT
>QHYS01000272.1 GCA_003223325.1 Acidobacteriota bacterium | reverse complement strand
CTTGCCCTCCGGCGTATGCGCATCGATCACCACCACCAGCACTTTCTTGTGGACGTCAATTCCGGCTATCTTGTAGGACATGGCTTCCGAACGGCAGCAAAGGAACCTAAATCCGTTGTTGCTTTTTTTTGGGGTGAAATAAGCAGGCAAATGCTGTCCGGAAAAAGTGCACTTCTAGCATTGGGCCTCACCCTTGACAGGAGAAGCGGACGGTCCAGGCGCAGGTTTTCAGCAGGAAGGGGCAAAAGAAATAGGTCGTTGTATAGAGGTCCTGTTCAGCCTTCTACAGGGTAAGGAGCCACGCCGTTGAATGCTACTGCCTCTCGTACACTTCTATATCCGGTTCAGGGCTAACATCCGGCCCCATCCTTGTCGTAGTAACGGTCATCGTCTTACCGTCAGGAGAAAGCTCCCAGGTGCTTTTATTCGCAAGGACCCCTTCACGGCTCCCAGTGACCTCAATCGTATGATTGTCAACCTGCCGTCCCGCAGCCGTTATTTTCGGAACTACGTCCGGACCAACAACGGGCGTATCTTCCCCATCGGACGGGAGCGTATAGGTAAAGCCGCGATCACTTGAAACCTGAGACCATTGTTCCCGGCAGGCTCTAGTTTTTTCCACGACCGGTTTATCCTGGGGATGGACCGGCCGTGCTGGATCGGGCAAAAAGCCCCGATAGTTGGCGTACTCAAGAAAAGTCCGGTTGAAACGCGGCGTGTAAGGATCGCTTTGATCGATGCAGACTCCGTGGGCGATACCTCAGACACTGCCAATCTGAACCTTACTTCTTGAATATCGCAACCCCGGAGGGGCTGCCAGCTCAGAAATTCGCTCGGGATGGAGTATGTCCTTGTCGATGGGCTTCCTGATGGCACCTGGCGCAGAGAGTAATCAGATTCTCAGCGACATCGTCACCTAGCAGGCTCCGCCGGTGAATATGGTGGACTTCAAGACTCTCGGTTCGCCCACAGATTTGGCAACGCCAACCATCCCGCTCTAGAACCTTGCGGCGCAGCTGGACGTAAGGTTCTGGACCAAGCCTTAAGCGTGACCGTTTCGTGCGAGTCCGCGTCAACGTGCCACCTGAACGCTTTCAAGCAATTGCTTCCTCTGTGGCATCGGAAGACCGGGGACCAGCCGAATCCGAGGGCAGCACATCATCTTGGTTACCGGCCTCTAGCCTCGCACCGGCCAGGAAATCCGCACAGATCATCTCCAAGCAATAGCCTCTGGATTTATCACTCCCCAGCATTAGGGCCGCCGTCTCTAGCGCCTGTTCGATCACCGGCAATTGGCTCTTGTAAACCTTGAGATAGAGGCTCTCCCACGGCTCTGCGTCCTGCCCCGTCAGGTGCTTTTCCGCCTCTCGTTTGAATTCCTCTCTGGGGAGGTCTATGGCCTTGTGCACCCAGGGTGCACAATCAAACTCCC
>QHYS01000274.1 GCA_003223325.1 Acidobacteriota bacterium | reverse complement strand
CAGCAGCCTCAGCTGTGGCTTCTCCTCGGAGTTGTCGAGAGTGTAGAGCACGCCCTGTTGGGCCGCGACGACAGGGGCCAGTTCCGAGAGGGTCATTTTGCCGACCGTCAGGAGGTCGCGCTCGCCCTGCAACATCCGGCTGAATTTCGCGAGGTTGGTCTTCAGCCAATCCTGTTCGCTGTTCTTCAGAGTCGTGTCCTTCAGGTTCCGGATCATCTCGTTGATGTTGTCCTTCAGGGCCGCCACTTCTCCACGCGCTTCAACCGTGATCGAACGCGTCAAGTCACCCTTGGTGACCGCCGTCGCCACTTCGGCGATGGCCCGGACCTGCGTCGTCAGATTTTGGGCCAGCTGATTCACGTTGTCCGTCAGGGCCTTCCAGGTGCCGGCCGCGCCCGGCACGCTGGCCTGGCCTCCGAGCTGTCCTTCAACACCGACTTCGCGTGCCACCGTGGTCACCTGGTCAGCGAACG
>QHYS01000273.1 GCA_003223325.1 Acidobacteriota bacterium | reverse complement strand
CGCGGACCTGACTGGTCAGATTGCTCGCCATGAAGTTCACGTTGTCGGTCAAATCCTTCCAGACGCCCGACACGCCCTGCACGTGAGCCTGTCCGCCGAGATTGCCTTCGGTGCCAACCTCGCGCGCGACGCGGGTGACTTCGGCGGCAAACGAACTTAATTGGTCCACCATGGTGTTAACCGTGTCCTTCAGTTCAAGGATTTCGCCCTTGACGTCGACGGTGACCTTCTTCGAGAGATCGCCGCTGGCCACCGCCTTGGTGACGTGAGCGATGTTGCGGACCTGGTCCGTGAGGTTGCCCGCCATGAAGTTCACGCTGTCGGTCAGATCCTTCCAGGTGCCCGCCACCTCTCGCACGTCCGCCTGGCCGCCGAGTTTCCCTTCGGTCCCAACCTCTCGGGCCACGCGCGTCACCTCCGAGGCAAAGGACCGCAGTTGGTCGACCATGGTGTTGATCGTATCTTTGAGCTCCAGGATTTCGCCCTTCACGTCCAGCCGTGGTGACGCCGGCGATGTTTCGCACCTGGTTGGTGAGGTTGCCGGCCATCGAATTCACGCTATCGGTCAGATCCTTCCACGTGCCCGCCACTCCCCGGACGTCCGCCTGGCCGCCCAGCTTTCCTTCGGTCCCAACCTCTCGAGCCACGCGCGTCACCTCCGCCGCGAACGAGCTCAGCTGATCGACCATCGTGTTGACCGTGTTCTTCAACTCCAGAATCTCGCCCTTGACGTCGACGGTGATCTGTTTGGATAGATCTCCATTGGCGACCGCCTTGGTGACCTCGGCAATGTTCCGGACCTGCGCCGTCAGGTTGCCGGCCATGAAATTCACGCTGTCGGTCAAGTCCTTCCAGGTGCCCGCCACGTCGCGGACTTCGGCCTGTCCGCCGAGTTTGCCCTCGGTGCCGACCTCTCGTGCGACGCGCGTGACTTCCGACGCAAAGGAGCGCAGCTGGTCCACCATCGTATTGATCGTTTTCTTGAGCTCCGAGATCTCGCCGCGCGCGTCGACGGTGATCTTTTTCGACAGATCTCCTGTGGCGACGGCGGTGGTCACGTCCGCGATGTTGCGGACCTGCGCCGTGAGGTTGCCGGCCATCGAGTTCACGCTGTCGGTTAAGTCCTTCCATGTTCCCGCCACGCCCTT
>QHYS01000271.1 GCA_003223325.1 Acidobacteriota bacterium | reverse complement strand
AAAGGGTTGTGCTCGTGGAATCCACCCAACTCGAAATCGCGCTGCGCTTGGCAATATTCCATCGTCTTGGCAATCAGACCCACAACCATCATTGCCATCACCGGCCGGTCTCTCACACCGCGACGAGAGTTATGCTTTCTTGAACTGCGGCTGGACTCGCTTGTCTTTCGCCGCCCGGCAGAGCGAAGAGCCGATGAGGATGCATTCGATACGCATTGTCGTTTGGCCTCTGCTGTAGATAAAACAGAGGAGGGACCGCTTGACTTCCTGTATAAGACTGAAATGAAGTGACTTAGTCTAACATATCTGACGCGATAGAAATTACACGTCTGCAAGGAAGTGTTCAGACGGAGATCAGGCGCCAGTGAGGAATTTATACTGTTGCGCGGTGAGCGGGACGACCGAGAGTCGTCCCTGACGGACCAGAGGTGAATCCGCGAAGAGTTTATTGGCCTTGATCTCCGCTAGGGAAACCGGCTTGGCCAGCGCCTTCCCTACTTCGATCTCCACGGCAGGATTCTTGGGGTTGGAGAGGTCAACCGAGACGACCGATGCCGTGCCGACGGCGCTCTTGCGCTCGCCGGTCTCGTAAATGACGAGCTTCACGCCCGGCTTCATTTGTCCGAGATTCCTCAGGGCCACTGGATTCGCGACTCCCTCCCATAGGGTGATTTTGTCGCGCCGCAAATTCTCAAAAGAATATTCAGACGGCTCAGTCTTGAGTAGATATTCTGCAGCCATGTGGAGTTCCTCGCTTGCGCCCGTTTGGCACACCGGGATCTTACACCGGCCGCAACTCGCCCGTCCGCTCATGTTCTGATATGTCGATCGGAACTGACCCGGCGTAATTCCACCTCAGCACGCGCAGAACCGGCGCGTACCGGGCCTCCGGCTTGCGATCTTCAGAATGACAACCTAGGGATTAGCCGCTAATGCTATGGGCAATACGGACGGAAGAGGTCCGCGGCAAACGCCTCTTCCGCCTTTTTTGTGCTCGCGTCGTGAGTTAGAGTATTGGTGTCGTCGCGAGGTCGCCAGGCGGACTGAGGGATCTGCTGTTGACACTACCAGAAAAAAGCAGATTCCCGGCAAGAACGTCCGGGTGCAAAAGAGCGCGCCTTGTCGTTAGCGAGGGCGGAAACGGGAGGAGGGTTCGATGCGACTCGTACTTACGAACATATTGGTGGGTGCGGTACTCTCTGCAGCAATGCTCTCCTTTGGCGCGAGACCAGCAGCCGCGGCGGATGATGCCGCGTTACTGGCCGCGGACCACGGTTTCATGCAGGCGGCAGCCAATCCTGATGCGGCCGCGCTCGGCAAGCTGCTCGATGCAGATTTCGTGTGGATCGACGCGAAAGGAAAACTAGGGAACCGCGCGCAGGTTCTGGCCGGCACGTGGCGCCCTGCCATCAACGACCTGGGCCCAGACACGCCCAACGCGCGGCGGCAAGACTATGGCCAAGTGGAGGTTGTGCAAACTGACGGCGGGAAGATGCACGTTCTGCGCGTATGGGTGAAGCGGCCGGAGGGCTGGCGCGCGCTGGTCTATCAGGAAGTGCAATCGATCGACGTTCTGCCGAAGGTCACACCCAGCGCGAGCCAAGAGTGCCACAATCCGTGCAAGAGCGTGCCGTACACGCCGAAAACTGATACGCAGCGCGCCGTAATCGATGCCTACAGACGCCTCGAAACATCGGCGATGACGCACAACGCGGCGGATTGGGACGTTCACACCGGCGAGGAATTCATCGCCGCGAGCTCCTATAGCGACCGGCTGCTCGATAAGCCCACGCGCCTGGGTGAGCTGCGCCGCGCGAATATGGCCGGGCTGGCGCCGACTCCACTGGCGTCGGCGCAATTGTTTGAATTTGGCGATGTGGTGGTGATGCGCTCGCGGCACGTGCCGGATCAGGGCAAGCCGCTGGAGGTCACGCGCGTGTGGGTGAAGCGTGACGGCAAGTGGGTAGAGACGGCGAGCTACCAGACGGCGGTTCAGGGCGGAGGCTCGTCCTAGACGCGGCGTCGCAGATGTTCTCTGGCAGCCTAGGCCCCTAGCCTAGCCTAGACAAAACGCACATCCTTTTGTGCCATTCGGTCGAATCAGCGCGCTTTCTGATAGATTGTTGAGTTTAGCCGTTCACGAAGAGGCAGAAAGCTCCATTCGGGAAAGTTGCTCCCAAGCCGTTATTCATAAGACAAGTACCATTAGCTGTAACACAAGTACTATTCCGCAGGTCTGGGGAAGGCGGAAGACTAAGTAGGGCGTTCTTGAGGGAGCGCTCTAAGGCCACCGTAAATGGGGATGTTTGTGACCGAACGCCGCAAAACGACGCGTTATGACTTCGGCGCAATCGCCGAGGTGATCGATTTAGACTCACGAGAAGACATGATCGTCGTGACGCGCGATCTGAGCTTTTCCGGGTGCTTTGTCAAAACCAGGACCCCTTTTCCCGCTGGGACAGAAGTACGAGTCCGAATCACGTATGCAGGGTCCGACTTCTCAGCGATAGGCAGCGTGACTGAAAACATAAATCGCGAAGGTATGGGTATCGAATTTGTGGAAATCGCGCTGGAGGATCAAGCGATTATCGAAGCCTGGCTGGGAGTTTCAGCCATGGACGGCCACGACGCGCCATTAGCCTCGCCAGGTCGAGCAGTCCGGCTCAGAAATCGATTGTGCCCCCAAGAACACAGCCGTCGCATTACTTCTATAAACGGCAAGCCCGAAGCAGACAGACCCCGTCTCGTCGCCAACGAATCCCCGCGATCGTCACGGAATCTCTGGGACATTCGCGACGCAGCAGAGCATTAGATTTTCCAAACACAGTCACCGCCTTACAAACAGCGTACCACTCCGCTTCAAGCCCGATCGCAAGGACGAGCGGCGTTCCCTCAACGCCCCAAAACGCAGAACGCGGTACTCTTGCCAGACGAGCCACCACACGACAGCATCGAAAAGCGTTAGCAGAATCAAAGCAAGAGAGTGCGTATGGGTGTAGCGATAGAGCTGGTACACCATGAGGAGCGCCAGCGCCGCCATCGCCGCCGGAAAGGACCACAACGCGCCAGTGAGCAAGCCGATCACCAGCGCCCCATTGATCAGGCCGACCACTAAGAGATAAATGCCCGCGAATTGCTGCCCGCCATGCTGGACACCTTGTGCAAGGGCCAGCAGAAAATCGGCGATGAAGACGGGCGCGCCCTGAGCCTGCTCTCGCTGCGCAAGATCAAGGAAAAAATTCGCGACTCCGACCGGGCTGAGCGCCAGGATTGCTGCGCCGGTCATCAATTCGAGCAGGGCGTGCAAGCCTTTGAGGGCGACGCTGACTTCGAACAAGCGATGAATGTTGCTCTCGCGCATCCTTGCCGGGCTGAGGACCGGTTATTTGATTTTAGCGAGATTGAAGCGAACATCAATGACCTACCGCAAATGGCCAACCCGCGCCATTGGTTTGCTTGGTTCTTGCGACTCTCGCAGTAGACCCGAGGCCGGCGGCCTGTATCGTGGTTAACTCATTGCAGCGACGGGCACTACGGCATAAATCCTTTGGCTGATGGCACCACGGCAACCCTCATCGCAAGCTTGGGATGTGATGTGGAAAACGACGCTAAAGCTTTGGCACTGGTTAACAGGAGCCGATGATTCGGGCTCCTTTTTTTGGTTCCTTTTGCTCCAACATGTCAGTGACAATCGAAACCGAGCTCGCTGCCCGGTTCGGCCGCAACCTGCGTGATCTCGCGTCTAATTTCCCGGGTAATAGTTCGTTGAACTATGGTACGATGCGCCTGCCAATCCGCATTTCCTCGTAAGGAAAGCATCGCCGCATGG
>QHYS01000270.1 GCA_003223325.1 Acidobacteriota bacterium | reverse complement strand
CCGAGAGGTGTAAAAGACCGTGTGACCGACCTGCTGGCGGTTGCGCAATTGCATCAACTGTTGAGGATTGGCCCAGGGGCGCCAGAATTTCTTGAGGGCCGGGTTCAGCGGCACGCCGCACAGGGTATCCCAGTGCAAGCGCTTGATATCCTTTAGGTTGCGCCCAGAAACGATCCCGCGGTCGTAGATGAAAAGACCGCGTCCGAGATGGTAGCTGGCGAACAAGGTGATCAGGTCCTGCAAAGTACGCGCGTCATGTACATTGCCGTCAAAGACCTTGTGGAACAAGGGAAAGCCTTCCTCCTGGGTCACTCCCAAGCCGATCTGCAGCAGGGGCCGGCCTTGGACCTCCTTGCCGGGTTTGGCCAAGGGACAGTGGCGGCCGTAGAGGTAGGTATTGGTCACATCGTAGATAACGCCAGAGGGCCGAAGCCGATACTGGTGGCAGACCTTCTCGAAGAGTTGCCGCTGCCAAGCCTCGGCGTCCAAGGCTTCCAAGCGATCTAAGGCTCCTACCAGGCGCTTCTCGGTTACACCTTCCAGGTTCAGGAGGAAGTTAAGGTCCGTGCGCGCAAACCAGCTGGGCATGTCGTTGAGGCTGCGGTAGTCCAGGCAGTGGGCATACACCAGAGAGAGGATTTCCTGGCTATAGGCGCCGAGGAGCTCGGCCAATTGGATTTCACTGGCCAGATGGTGAAGCACCAAAAGCGGGCCGTAGAGTTTGACCTGTTCCACCTCGACATCGGAGATGGAAGTGGAGAGCACGGTGCGGCCATCGGCCTGTTTGCCGACATAGCGAATGAAGCGCTGGACCACCTTTCCCTCTACGCGGCGGTTCTCGACCTCGGCGAGGTAGATTTTGTTGCCTTTTTTAATCTTCCGAATAAAGCTCACGTAGTGGTTACTATAACCACTACAAGAAGGAAAGGCAAGCTCTTTACTAAAAAAGCGGCCTGCGTTCGGGAGTCCTATAAAATCGGCCTGAATTTACGGTCGCGTCATTTTCGCCAAGCTGTAGTGACTAATTTTTAGGTCGAGGTCAGGGTTAGCTACTTTCACGAAGACCGCACTCATCTGGGATGGAAGAAGGAAACACCGGGAAGAAGAGTTCGCGCGGCCGCTCGCGGTGGTGTGACCGCGCTGCCCAGGCTCGGTGGCCTTCATCATCGCTACGAACGCGCGGCGTAGTTCATGGAGGTTGAGTTCCCAGGGAAGACCTCTGCCCACACTGCAGGTTCTCCGCCCCCAGTGGAGTATCAAGTTCGCAGTTTCAATGTCCGACAGGATTTTGGCCAACGACAGCAGGGTTTGCGATCGTTTTCCGGCCGAAAAATCTTGATTGACTGGCGCGATGACGAACTTAGGCTAGCTACCCTAGCCTCCCTAGCCTCAGGGAATTCCAGAAGTGCAACCCCAAAATCTCTTGCCCCCTCAGGGAAAAGGCTAGGCCTTCTTCTGCCGTGCAAATCTTTCGCCCGAGCGCGGGTGAGACCAAGATCCGCATTAGTTCCTCGCCCTAAAAAACATCTCGCTCGGCCTCCTGGGCTCCAACCGTTCGCTTCTGCCCCCTCTAATGTCTGAATTGCAGTTTTTTCCTGGACCGGAGTTGACAGCGAAAAGTAACCAACCTAGTATAGTCGTCACTCGGGCGTCCTCCCCGACAATTCGACCTCTCCGGAGGCCCGTTATGAAACCCAGCCCGCGGGGCCGAGGTAGGGGATATTGTTGCGTCCAGGCCCCGGTCATTCTCTGTCCGTTCCCTGATTCGAGCACAATTGCCTCTGTTGTTGTCGTGCGCGATGAAGTGGCCGCCACTCTCGAGCAGGATGTCATCATTGTTGTTCTTATCTGGACGCAGTCGTTCTGCGACTCGACGCTGTGGCGGAGCGGAAAATGGAGGTCATGCCCATGTTTCTCGATTTCTATCACTTACGCGAACAGCCGTTTGGCGTCACGCCCGACCCGGCGTATTTGTACCCGAGCCGGACGCACTGCGAGGCGCTCGATTCGCTAACGGAGGGAATCCTAGACGGCCGAGGATTTCTGGCGCTGATCGCGGAGCCGGGCATGGGCAAGACGACGCTCCTTTATCAAGTGCTAGAGGGGCTGCGAGATACGTCGCGCGCCGCGTTCCTGTTCCAGACGCAGTGCAACTCCCGGGAATTCTTCCAATACCTTCTGAGCGAGCTAGGGGTGGACTCGACCGGCATGGGACTCGTGGCCATGCACAACAAGTTAAATGAAATGTTGTTTGCTGAAATGCTGGCGGGCAAGCGATTTGTACTGATCGTCGATGAGGCGCAGAACCTGGACGATTCCGTGCTCGAAACCATCCGGCTGCTTTCGAACTTCGAGACGTCCAACACGAAACTGCTGCAAATTGTTCTGGCCGGGCAGCCGCAACTCGGGGAGAAACTGGGGCAGAGGCAACTGGCGCAACTGTTGCAACGCATTACGGTGGTGAAGCATCTGGAAGCTTTGTCGCCAGAGGAAACGGCCGCTTATGTCAGGCACCGGCTGAAAGTGGCGGGCCATTGCGGCGAAGCGTTATTCGAGCCGGAGGCCTTGGCGCTTGTCGCCGAGCGAAGCCAGGGCGTTCCGAGAAAAATCAACAAGATCTGCTTCCACGCTTTGTTGGAAGCACATGCCGAAGGACGCCGCACGGTGTCGTCGGACATCGTCGAGAAGGCGGATCGCAAGTCGGCCGTCGTGGCTGCTGCTCGTCCGACGCCGATGCCCGCGCCTACAGGCACCGAGCCGAGTGTAAAGAGCTGTCGCAAGTTCCCCGCTCGCACCCACGCGTGGTTGCATCAGCATATGCACTGGCCCCGACGTGCTCAGCAACGTCATCTGCGGGAAATGCTTCAGGGCCTCTATCAGTACTTCCGGCTGCATCATTGCCAGGAGAAACTGGACTGGATACGCCATGAAGTTCAACTGCAGTGGCGGCGCACGCTGAGCCAGCAGAGCCAGCGTCATCGGCTTTCTGTGGAGGCAGCCGGTGTTCCTGCGACGCCACAGCTTACGTACAAGCCGCTCGCGGAGTTTAGCTTGCATGACTGGAGTCTTTGGGCAGGCACTGCCATTCTGCTGTCGGCGGGCCTGGCCCTGTCGTGCAACACGCTGAGGGAAATGATGCAAATAATGCGTGATCAAGTGACGGCAACCTTGATTTCGCCGCTCCGTCGCAGCGATCGCGGCAGCGCCATCGGCGACGCGGAGTTCTCAAAGAGCTTGGTGCAGCGCGCCGAAGCGGACGATGGGCGGCAAACGCCGGGCGCACGGGAATCGGCGGAGAGTAGTGGGGCCGCCGAACCAAGGTTAAGCAAGCGAGCCATGCCGAACGTCACCGCCATCCAGGCATCGAGCACAGAGAACGATGCGCAGGTCGTCATCATGCTCGACGATGCGGTCCAGTACGACTCGGCGCGCATTACCTCGCCCGACCGCATCTATTTCGATCTGTACAAGGCAAGGCTCAGCCCGTCTGTCCGGCAGACCACAACTCGCATCGTTCCCTTCGAAGATGGCCTGCTGAAGCGAGTCCGGGTCGCGCAAAACACGGACGAGGTGGTCCGGCTGGTTCTCGATGCGGATGGAGCGAAGGATTATTCCGCGCAACTGCTTTTGGACCCGTATCGCCTGGTGATCGACCTTCATGCGCAAACTACGGCCGCCGCGGAGCTCGCTCCAGGATCGAATGCGGCGAGGTACAACGTGTCCAAGGTGCCGCCGGAAGCAAGAGTCAGCCACGAAAGTCAACCCTCACTGACGCGAGAATTGGGGCTGAAGATCAACCGCATCGTGATTGATCCCGGACACGGAGGGTACGACCGGGGCACGATGGGGCCGCACGGCCTGCTCGAAAAGGACCTTTGCCTCGATGTGGCGCTGCGGCTGGGCCAAGTTATCGAAGAAAACATTGCGGGTGCGAAGGTGGTCTATACGCGCAAGGACGACAGGCACGTTTCGCTGGAAGAGCGCACGGTGATCGCTAATGGCACCAACGCGGACCTGTTCATCTCGATTCACGCGAATTCGAGCGGCAGCCGCGAAGCGCGCGGCGTCGAAACGTACTACCTGAGCCTGGCAACCTCGCAGGAATCCATGGAACTCGCGATGCGCGAAAACGCGCTCGGGAAATTTTCCCTCCACGACCTTCCGGAACTGGTTGAGAAAATCACACGCAGCGAGAAGATCGCGGAATCGAAAAAGCTTGCCGTGGATGTACAGAACGCGCTCTCGCAGCGGCTCCAATTTGTGAGCGGACACGAGCCAAACCGCGGCATAAAGCAGGCACCCTTCATCGTTTTGACCGGCGCCAACATGCCTGCGGTGCTTTCGGAGATTTCCTTCATCAGCAATGCGAGCGACGAGAGCCTGCTGCTCGAGAGCGGCCAGCGCCAGCGCGTCGCCGAGGGCCTGTACCGCGGCATTGCGGCCTATCTCGATAGCCTGCACAGCTTGCGTGCGCCGAAAGAAGCAGAAGCTTATCAGTGAAAACGGTCCCAACAGATCATCGGGACTCGCAACGTCAATAGCCGCAATCGGGCGAAATCCTGGTCGGGTCGAGGACTGGCGCCATACTCCGTAGGTTCGGCCTATCTATTTCTCCCCGTTTCCTCTGGGAGTGCTTCACTTGTGCCCCTCGAAAATGTCGAAATATCTGAGGGGATGGGGGTTACACTTCCTTCATAATTCTCGCTGATGCTCACTTTTCTCAGGACACTATTCGCGTCTCTGCTATCGATCTTCCGATCGCGTGCGGCCCTCGAGCTCGAGAATCTGGCTCTGCGCCACCAAATCGCTGTGCT
>QHYS01000269.1 GCA_003223325.1 Acidobacteriota bacterium | reverse complement strand
TATCATCAAGGTTTGTTCCACCGTGTCCCTCAGTGACACATATTTCACCTCTTGTGCCGCGCAAATATTCCATCCTGATCGATGGTTGATGGCTAACACTGCGCAGTTCGTCGTCGTTCTGGAGATCTTCGTCGACCAGGCGTCGTCCGTAGTCGCTCTTCTGGAGCCACGTTAAGCACACGACCGTTCCGCAAACCAGGAGAGCACATGCTGTTGCGGCTGACCGACAGAGTGAGCAAGCTCCCTCCGGTCAGCCAAAGCACGGCTGGTGTGTTCCGATTGACTGGGAGAGCGCAGCCTTTTCAGGGTCTATATAACAAGTACTTCTAACAACTTGCAAGGCTCCGTGAGACTGCCAAGTACTTGCAACGACGCAAAGCGCGGGACAATTGCGGACTGAGATAGCGGACTGAAATCGCCGGAAGTTTGCGCCGCATCCTTCACTGTCGAGGTGCATCATTCTGCAGAGCCGAGAATCTTCGAAGTTCTCTATCGGCCGAATGATTAAATATCCCCTCGCTGCTTTCTCCAAGACGCTACTATTTCGGTGAGCTTCATATCGGACCTTCGGTTTATGAGTCTCGTGGAAACTGCAAACTCAAATACTTTGCGGCGCAGATGACAACCCCGCGAGAGCGCGTGAATAGCGGACGTTAACAGAATCGTGACTCAAGTTTGACCCTACTCTGAGGACCCCACCGTCGAGTCACCAGCTCTCATTTGACAATGTCCTGGGCTGGTGATGAAGGGTCGGTCAGGCCGAAGTCTGCGGTCATTCTCTCCATGAGTTCGTGAAGGATCTCCATATGAACGGAAAGCCTTCCGGGAACGCCGCTTTGGGCATACTTGCTCGCTGCCTCGAACGGCCTGGTCAGTGTCTTATCCTCTTGCATACGGCCTTCAAGAATCTCAGCGAGGGGCAGCTCCTTTAATGTTTTCATCAGCCGTTCAAGAGTGGACACGCTAAGGCTAACCAGCGGTGTGATCGTATATTTCTTGTGCCTTTTTGCCTCCTGCCTGAATCGCTTGTTGAGATACGCATTCACGACCCAACTAGAACCGATATCGTCCTTTGTGACGATGACCGGGATGAACTTCCTGACGCCAGCAAGCCACGGTGGAAGAGCGAGGGGAGGAACGCTTGTGATCCGGTCAAGAGCATGAACAAGCTGCGTCACGCCAACGCGGCGAGTTGTTCCACACACGAGCCTGTCTTCCAAAAAGGCTCTCATTTTCTTGTAGTCGCCGGAATAGCGAATGTCTGCCCGGACTGTGGCCAGCTTCGCCTCGATGAGAATTGCTGTCGAGCCACAGACAACGATTGCGTCGCAAACCTGCTGCATCGGATCGTCCGCATATGTCGGAGCTGGGTAAATCATATTGAGACTGGAAGACGAGTAAGTTTCAAAGAGCCAAGACACATAGTCTTCAAAGACGTTGCCCCAAAAACTGAGGTAGGGTTCCTTCTGGTACTGTTCTAGTCCTTTCATCACGCGCCATAGCACACCGCTTTCAAGTTTACCCATCGCGAATTCGTAGTCGAGGCAGAATATCTCTCCGTTTTGCAGAAAATAGGGATGGTCACGCAGGAATTCAAAGTCGGCATATCCCGTGGGCAATTTCTGAGCACTGAGTGTGTCCAGGGAAAACGAAACCGTTTCGAACATTCTGTTGATGGTATCCGGCGTCAGTTTCATATTCCTGAAAGTCTCAATGCGAATGCCACTATCCACGGCCGCTTCTATCGACTTCTTTCCGCGCTGAATCATGGCATGCATCCCAAAGCAAAAAATGAAATGTGCATATGTATCCAGCGGGAATCCGAATTGCTTCTCAAAGAGCGCAGCAACGTCGAAGGTTTTCAGCTCCTCGGGCAGGCGAGGAATGTTGATCGTCAGAAAAATGTAGAAGCGCAGGAAAGCTATGAAAGCCTCAGTCGGCGAATCCATCTCGTAAATCGGGAGAAATTGCGAGATGAGATTTGCCTGTTCGTCCAACTCATCCGTGGGCTTCGGGTGTTGCTGATATAAAAGTTCGCCGGCCCTGAGCATCAACTCCCCAAGCATCCCGTCAGGGACGGGGGCAAGGTCCTCACCTCCGAATGGGTTCAGCCGAATGACTTCGGAGGCCAAAGAGCGCAACTGCGCCTGGAAGAAAATCACGCGCCTGCGAGCACCGAGCTTCCCGATCCGGTCCAATAATGCCGCTTGAAATAGTAGAGGAGCCCACTTGGCCGTTGCTTCGTCGCTGGCCGTTGTGTCGGCATCAGGCCCGTAGTTGAACAGTACGCTGAGGCGGGCGCATGCACGCAGAAGTGAACTCCTGGGATAGCGGCGCAGAATATCGCGGAATTCCTCGACGGTTCCCCGCGGTCCGCCTGTTAATTCGGACCACGGCACCCAGGTTCTCATTTCCGGTGGCGGCGCCATTCCCGAATTCTAGGGCACGCAGCCTTCACAGCTAAAATAGCGTTTTATGCTGCAGGGACCATCACTGATTTTCGATAAGTCGTCGTTGGAGAGCCTCAACCTCGATGAGGCTGTTTCGATGGACAACTTCTATTTGTCCAACATTACCCCATTGTTTTACGTGGAGTTGCCTTGCCGATCTCCAAAAGAAGATTTCGAGCAACAGCACGCCGGAGCAACTTGTCGGATCGCTTGCGGATCGCACGCCCGACTCACAGGCCTATCCGAACGTGCACCACGCGCAGATTTTGAAGGCTGAACTGGCCCGGAGATTCGACATGAAAAGCGTTTACGGCCGGGTGATGATGGCTGGAGGTGAACCGGTTCAGCTTGGCAATAAGAAAGGCGTCGTATATCGGAAAAGTCCAGAACAAGACGCACTGGAACGGTGGATGACTCGGCAATTCCTCGATGTAGGGCGCAACATGGCCAAGGCGTGGCGACGAGCCCTACAGCGCATTGACTTCGCGGCAATGCTCAAGTCCGTCATGGGTTCGATCGGCACACATGGCGAAAACCGAAATCGCTGGAGGACGCCAAAGACATCGCCGATACCATCATCGATTACATGGACCCGGAATGGCTCCTTTCGCTTCGGACTTGATTTGCTGGGAGTACCAGAAGCTGCCGATTGGGTCATCACCGACTGGATAGAGCGCCGCAGACCCTCGCTGCGGGACCACCTGCCATATTTTGTTTTTCTGCTTACGGTCAATCTTTTCTTTTGTCTTGTGTTACCGACACGGCTGCTCAGGAACGTAAAGCCAAGCCATCAAATCCATCTAGCCTATCTCTACTATCTGCCATTTTGTTCCGTGTTCACGTCCAAAGACAACTTTCACGCCCAGATCGTTCCTTTGTTCCTCGACCCATTCCAAACGTTTGTCAATGGTACCGAGCTTAAGGAAGAGCAGAAGCACCTCGTTGAGCATTACTCTGCATTGCCAGAAGACGAGCGCAAGACCGGGCTCATTAACTTTGCAAAATGTCCACCAGACGACCAGTCATTCTTGACCACGCGGCTCTGGGATAAATACCTACCCTGATGGCGGGAGATCAAAGCCCAACCGAAATCACCGCGCGATCCAGAAGCCGACAAGAAACTCATCGAAGAAATCAATCGCATGTCGGAGTCGCTGGAGCTCCAGCCTCATGATGAGCGTGATGTTGACAAGCTCAATTACGTCACGGTCATCAAAAACGTGCGTATGCGGAAGGGCAAATGGCAGCGCTTTTCAGCGGAGCAAGAGCAGCGAATGAAGGATCATAGGCTAGGGTATGAACCGAACACCAAATCTGTTCACTTTGGGCGGATGGGCATAAGGAACAGACGTGAATCCACCGGTGTGAAGATCGTAACGCTGAACGCCGTTTCCTGCCTTTGCCTTTGGGATGCAATGGTGCAGTACAGCTTCGGCTTGCAATCCTTGATCTCTGTCAAACAATACCACCTTCACTCCAGTTCCAGCAGCCTGGATGTGAGCCATATCGCTCGCAGATATGCCGTAATCCGGACCAATGCCGGTGGCAAGAATCTGGTGGAATGGGCGGTAGAATCCAACTCCATGTTGAGTCTGCGCTCTAGGTGCACTCAAAATCAAAGTTGGCATAAATGAAACCTCTTCGTTTCCAGTGCTGATTGTAATCCTATCGCGGATCAAATCGCTCGAGTGATGCGCGGATGCCGCGCCGTCAATTCTTCCACTTCAGGTGGTCCTCCAGTCGAGTCGGCGCCGGTCTCCGGGCGCCCTTAGTTGACCCACCTGCGGAGGCCCGTAGATCTTCGGTCACTTATGGCGCCGGTCAACGGCCGCGTTCACAACTGGCCTACAATACTTCCTTGCCATGAGCATTCAGAGTGAGGCCACTGAAGCCGCTAGACTGCGGCTATACGCCCACACAGTTGGAGTGGTGAACGGTGTGCGCAACTCGGTCGGAACCGATCCAGTAATAGGACTGCCGGGGAATGAGGAAGGAACCGGCACGGGTGTTGCGGAGTTTGGGGCAAACATCACTTCGTCCAGACGGCGAAACACGTCGCAGCGGGATATCTTGGAAGCTCCGGCGTTAACATACCCGAATTTCAATTACAGGATTTATCGCTGCGGTTGGGAAGACCTTGCGCTCGTCACTGTACCCCCCGAAGCAGCTGGTCCGGGCTGCGAATTCTTCCGCATCGGTGCTGATTGGATTGACCCGACGCAAGGGGAGACCGTTAACATCTTGGGTTTCCCGATTTCTAACAGCGTACTGGTTGACACCAAGCAGGTTGGTGCGGTGATTCACAGGGCGATAGCGTTAACCCCGGATGATTTCAGCGCGGAAGTGTTGCCGAGTCCCATCGAGGAGCAACGGAAGTACACGTTCACCTCGTTTAATGACGAGAGACATTACTTAATTCCGCACATGGGGGTGACCAAGGGGAAGCATCCACGTGGGTTCAGCGGAGCGGCCGCGTGGGTCGAGTCGAATGAGGGACAAATCGTCTGGACGGCGCGATTCAAGTTTGCAGGCATCTGTACTTGTCGTTATAAATCGGGAGCGATCGAGCAAGTTGTAAAGGCGTCTGTCGTGAAGCAATTTCTGGAAGAGGCCCTCGGGCCCGAGTAGCGCCGCTGTCATTGAGTGCGCTTGGCGGGGCGGCGTGGACGAGACGACCCGACCGCCTCGGCCTCCCCGTGCGGCTCGGCCTGCTCCCGCAGCAGTTCAGTTTGCTCCATCTGCTCCCCCAAAATGGCGCGTTGTAGCCGGATGAACTCGTCGGCCTGTTCGCGTGTCATCACCGGTGCATCCTCTCCTTTCGAGTGAACACTGGCGGTTGCCCTTGCGTCAAGATTGGAACGGTCCCCGTAATAAATCTTGGCATCCAGTTCCCTTTCAAGCGCAGCCATCAGGAGTGGCCGCTCGTCCGCAGGGACGCCGCGCTTGACTAGTCGCTGCGCCAGAAATTTCAACGCGGCAGACTTCTTTTGCTTCCGTACGACCGATCCCAGGATGATGGACTCCGGTTTGGCTCGTCGTGCTTCTTGCCGGGCATCCATAATCTGCTGATCCAGGCCCGGCCCGAGTTTTGTGAAGGTGCGGATCTGGCGCCGCTCGAATTCCAAGCAGGTAAGGGCGAGCTGTGTTGGGTGGCCAGTCCATTGCCTTGCTGCCCACTCCTGGTCAAGCTGGGTGAACTCCCCTCGGAGCTCGCAGCCGGGGAAACCTCGCCTTCAGCCGCTCGGAGTCGAGTGTTGACTCTTCTCCCAGGGCCAGGAGCAGCAGCAGCCACACCGCTCGGACCCGCGTCTCTGGCGTGTGCGCGTCCACCTTCGCCACTTCATCCCCCGCCTGTGTGGTGAAGGTAGCCGCGCAGGCGCTCTCCGCCCACCAACAGCCTCGGAGCGCACCAGATGTGTGCACTCGTCTGTGTATCGCGTTCCTGGTGGCAGATTCCAAGAAACTCTGACATCGACTAGACCGAGAGTCGAACCTCACCATATCCGTTCCCCATTCACAGTCGAACTACAGTCGAACAGCCCGTTGCGAACAGCTGAAACCGGTGTAGAATGGCGGCCATTTTCCGAGTCAAGAAGAAAATTCCATCTAGGAGTGCCTGCAACCGAAAAAGGTCATCAATGGATTTCACCCGGAGAGAAATGCTTAAAGGCATGGCCACGGGGGGCGTTGTTAACGCGGTACGCTCGCGTCTAGAAACCCTAGCCAGCGATCCAGTGCCATCATTTTCGAGTCTCGACGAAATATTCGAGTCGAGCATCGTGGTGGACGACCTGTCCGGATTCCAGCCTAA